>DBNZ01000182.1:8113-19178 GCA_002299495.1 Methylococcaceae bacterium UBA659 | reverse complement strand
GCAAACCCCTCACGCAATGCCATGCCTAGCCGCGTAGGGTAGCAAGCGTTAAGGGTATGCGATCCACCTGAGCCGGCCGGCCTTTTGTTGCTCCAAAACTTATTGTTCAGCACATGCGCCATCTCATGGACAACCACATCGCCTTGTGTGCCGTGGGCGGCGATCAGCCACAAATCGTTACCCGACGCACAGCTCCAAGGGCTAGAGCCACCGCAGTTATCCCAGGTGTTAGGGTAGAAGAAACGGATCGGTGCAGAGCCCACCGGGTTAATGCTACCGTCTCAATACAACTTTGACCACATGGTCATAGCCGCATCGACCAATTCGCCGACGCCATTATAGGCACCGCCGTCGGTGTCGGCAAAACGGTGGCCGACGTTGTGGGACGTGCTGGTGACCGTCCAAGTCGGGTCGTGCCACCAATATCTGGCATTGGACTGAACAACTAGCCCTTAAACATTAGCTGCTAAACCGCATCTTCGCCGGTTTCACCCGTCCTAATCCTTATCACTTGCTCCAAATTCGAGACAAAAATTTTACCGTCGCCTATTTTGCCGGTGTTAGCTGACCGGACTATGGTTTCTACGGCTTTATCGACAATCCCGTCGGTTACCGCGATCTCAAGCTTTACCTTTGGCAAAAAATCCACCACATATTCCGCCCCCCGGTACAGCTCGGTATGGCCTTTTTGTCGGCCAAATCCTTTCACTTCCGTTGCGGTTACCCCGGTGACGCCAATTTCCGACAGGGCTTCCCTAACATCGTCCATTTTGAACGGTTTGATGATTGCGGTGATCAATTTCATACGGTCTCCCCTTTAGATTGAGAACAGTTGCGTCAAACCGACAATCATAGTGAATTATCCGGCTACATACAATTTTTGCGGGCTTAACAAAAACGTCGTTAAGGCCACTATAAGCACCACTGGATTTAGCTCATGCCCTAAACGGCACCTGGCACATGTGGTTAGCCCAGCCCGGCACGAACGGGTCAAACTTTAAAGAGCCGGGTCTAAGCACGCATAGATAGCCATACTCAATCCGGTCAACTATAATGCGTAAAGCAACACTATTTGGGATCGGGACATGTTAAAAAACCGCTTCGGAAAACAACTCATCAGCAGTATGTTCGACCTGCTACCGATTGTTGCTGTGGTGCTGGTTTTCCAAATTTTAGTGATCCAAAAACCCATCCCGGACATTTTACAATTGGTGCTAGGCATCCTATTTGTCGTCATCGGCCTGACCTTGTTTGTGTTAGGTCTGGAACAAAGCCTATTTCCGCTAGGGGAAACCATGGCCCATGCCTTTGCCATGAAAGGCAGCGTAGCGTGGCTATTGGTCTTTGCCTTTTGCCTAGGTTTTGGCACTACCGTGGCCGAACCAGCCTTAATTGCCATCAGCGATGAAGCGGCGCGGATCGCCGCACAAAGCCGCCAAAATCTGGCCGATTCCGATGCCGCCGAAAAAAATTACGCTTTAGGTTTACGGTTAGCCGTCGCCTTATCGGTCGGTTTCGCTATTTCAATGGGCGTGTTGCGCATCATCCGGGGCTGGCCGTTGCATTATCTGATAATCGGCGGCTACTGCCTGGTCATCCTAATCACGCCGTTCGCCCCGGCCGACATCATCGGCATCGCCTATGATTCCGGCGGAGTGACCACATCCACCATCACCGTACCCTTAGTGACGGCTTTAGGCGTGGGACTGGCCTCGGCCATCAAAGGCCGCAACCCAATGACCGATGGTTTTGGCCTGATTGCGTTCGCGTCGTTGATGCCGATAATTTTTGTGATGATTTATGGGATGTTGCGATGATTGCCTGGCTTACTGACTTTGGCCAGGTACTATTTACCACCTGTCTGGATGTACTGCCCATTGCCATCATCATCATCGGCTTTCAAGTCTTGGTGTTACGCAAGCCGCTGGCGAACCCGCGTAAAATCCTCATCGGCTTTGTCTATGTGCTGCTCGGCATTGCGTTTTTTCTGGAAGGGCTGGATATGGCCTTGTTCCCGCTGGGAAAGTTGATGGCGAAACAATTGACCTCTGCCGAATTCTTGGCGGCGGCTGGCGCGGGGACCATCGCCTGGCAAGCTTATGGCTGGGTTTACCTGTTCGCCGCCAGCCTAGGCTTCGCCAGTGCCTTGGCTGAACCATCGCTGCTGGCGGTGGCGCTTAAAGCCGAACAAATCTCCGGCGGCAGCTTACGCGCCTGGAGTTTAAGAATTACCGTGGCCTTGGGCGTGGCTGTGGGGCTCGCGTTGGGTACTTTCCGCATCGTCACGGGCGGCAGCCTGCCTCTTTATATCGCCTCGGCCTACGCCGTGGTCATCTTGCAAACGCTGTTCGCACCTAGGGCTATTATTGCCTTGGCCTACGATTCCGGCGGCGTCACCACCTCTACCGTCACCGTGCCACTGGTTACCGCCTTAGGGCTAGGCCTAGCGGCGGCGGTGCCGGGGCGCAGCCTACTACTGGACGGCTTTGGCCTAATCGCCTTCGCCTGCTTGTTTCCCATCATTGCCTTACTCGGTTACGCCCAATTGGCGCACGGGTTAAGCCGATTAAAATCTAAAACGTGAGGGATTTATGCACTTTAAATTAATCATTGCCTTCGTCGAGGACGACAAGATCGACTTGGTGCTGGCTACGGCGCGGGAAAATGGCGCTAAGGGCGCAACCGTCATCAATAATGCCCGTGGCGAAGGCATGAAACAACAGCGGACTTTTTTCGGCCTGAGTCTGGAAAGCCAGCGCGACGTCTTGTTGATGCTGGTTGAAGAGCATCTAAGTCGGCATATTTTGGAAAAAATCGCCACTGTCGCCGAATTTGACAGCAAACCGGGAACCGGCATCGCCTTCCAGATTGATGTTGAGGATGCCATTGGCGTAAGCCATCAAGTTGAAAAGCTAACCCATGAAATAGAGGATAAATTATGACAAAAAAAGGGCACATTTTACGGGTAAGGGATGTCATGAAAACCGATTTCGGCACCATTGACGGCATCGCCACCGTGGCCGAAGCCTTGATTACCATGAAAACCCAGAAAACCTCGGTGCTGGTGGTCAACAAACGCCATGACGATGACGAATACGGCATGATCACTGTCGGCGACATCGCCCGCCATGTATTGGCCAAGGAGAAGGCGCCGGAACGGGTGAACGTTTACGAAATCATGAACAAACCGGTCATTTCCGTGCATCCGGACATGGACATCCGCTATTGTTCGAGGTTATTCGCCAATTACGACTTAGTCAGGGCGCCGGTACTGGAAAACCGGACGATCATTGGCATGGTCAGCCCTAATTCGCTGGTATTGGACGGGCTGTATAAATTAGTCCAAAAAGAACAATGAGCTCAGAGCCAACTAATTGGGCTTATCCCGACCCTGCGTCAAGTCAGCGCGGTGGCCGGTGGCTTACGGCGGACACGGGCCCTGCCCTTAAGCGAAGTCGTAAGAGGCGGGTGCAGGCGACCGAAGGCGATGATATGTCCAAGACTATATTTTGGCATCGGTTTTTTGGGTGAAGGTTTTGTGCCAGATCGGACCGCCTAGTCCGATCTTTGATGATGGTTTGCTAACAAAGCCAGATTGACGGGGTATTTTGCGGATAGCGTTGTCATAGGTAAAACTTTAGCCTAGCAAGTGTCTTATTTGCTGTCTGGGCTGTTTTTTACCGCTGGATGACTGAAAATAATCCTTAATTTTCAGCGTGTTGCATGGTGGTGATAGCGGGATTTGAACCTGCGACCTGAGGGTTATGAATCCTCCGCTCTAACCAACTGAGCTATATCACCAAAGATTAAGCCTTAACAAAGAAGCGGGATTATAAAGAGCTGAATCATACCTGTCAAACATTGAAACGAAAGTGCATGACATCCCCGTCTTTAACAACATAGTCTTTACCTTCCAAACGCCATTTTCCGGCATCCTTAGCGCCTTGTTCACCTTTGTAATCGACAAAATCCTGATAGGAAATGACTTCTGCACGGATAAAACCTTTTTCAAAATCGGTATGGATCACCCCTGCGGCTTTCGGTGCGGTTGCGCCCACCGGGATGGTCCAAGCCCTCACCTCTTTCACGCCGGCAGTAAAATAAGTAGATAAATCCAGCAACTTATAGCCTGCCCTTACCACCCTATGCAAGCCTGGCTCCGCCATGCCTAAATCCTCTAAAAATTCCTTTTTTTCATCATCATCCAGCAACGCAATTTCTGCTTCGATGGCCGCACAAATAGGCACCACCACCGCCCCCTCTTTGTCGGCAAAGGCTGTTACGCTATCTAACAAAGGGTTGCCATCAAAGCCATCATCTTGCACATTGGCAATGTACATGGTGGGCTTGATAGTCAATAGAAACAAATCCCTGAGCAATAGCTTTTCATCCTCGCTTAAAGCCAAAGTGCGGACTGGATCACCGGTCTCCAATTGCTGTAACACTTTTTCCAACACCGATTTTCTGGCCAACTCCTCCTTGTTACCCGTTTTTGCAATCTTTGTTGACCGCAGCAGGGCTTTTTCAACGGCCACCAAGTCGGCTAGGGCTAATTCGGTATTGATGACCTCAATGTCATGGATCGGGTCGATTTTACCGGCAACATGCACCACATTGTCATCCTGAAAACAACGCACCACATGGGCGATGGCATCGGTTTCACGGATATTGGCCAGGAATTTGTTGCCCAATCCCTCGCCTTTGGAGGCGCCGGCAACCAAGCCTGCAATATCAACAAATTCGATAGTGGTGGGCAACACCCGCTCTGGCTTGACCATTTCGGCCAATCTGTCAAGCCTGGCATCAGGCACCGGCACCACGCCAACGTTTGGATCAATGGTACAAAAAGGGTAGTTTTCCGCTGCAATTTTTGCCCTGGTCAAGGCGTTAAACAATGTTGACTTACCCACATTAGGTAAACCGACGATTCCACAATAAAGGGTCATAAAAATTAAAATGTAGGGTGGTTTGAATGTAAGCAGTTGGGTGTTCGACCGCTGGATATGACCGGCGATTATACAAGTTCTGGCATCAATCCGAACATCTTATGAGACCTTGGTTATGATGAACAAACGACCTATTCGCATTATGCTTTCTATACATGGCATAAATTATCTCGAAAAAACCGCTTCCAGCCATGCTTAGATAAGCTCTGCATGAACGCAACCTCTTGGTTTTATTAACACCGCCCACGCAGAACTTTTTACAGCGCCCGGTTTTCCTAGGCATCCAATAACTTGGAAAATCTGCGCTGTTATTCTGAAATCAACCCGGGATCAGTTATCATGGCCAAATTGGACTTTGGATACCGAACCCAGCAATGTTTTCTAATGTTTTTTCTATCAATCGCCGTTTTGAAGCTAAAGATTTCATTGAAACCCAAGAAGGGTTGATTTTTGCGGTGGTCGCCTCTAGGCTTGAAAATGGCAGGGTGTTATGTTTTTTGCGCTATGCGGATACGGGGACAGGCTGGGTTAAAATGTCAACCGAGCAGGCCAATCAATTACTTGCGGCATCCCATCCAGGCTATTTTTATTATTCCGAACAGCTTGACGCCCACTTGCATGCCGTCCCGGTGGGAAATATCATCAAGCACCACCAACCCAAGCAACGCTTACAAAAAATCCTGTCAAAAAGCCCCGACCATCCTGTTGCAGCCGATCTTTTCCATTTAAGCAGGCTGCTAGCCCAACATGGCTTAGACCTTTCCCACATGGGTATCACGGGTTCTTTTCTGGTGGGCCTACAAAATGACGGCTCGGATATTGATTTGGTTTGTTTCAACCGAATGGTTTTTCATCAATGCCGTTTTTTAATTCGTGACCTGATGCAATCAGCCCGTTTACAGCCATTAGGTGATGACGATTGGCAAGAATCGTACCAGCGAAGGTCCTGCGCCTTAAATTTTAACGATTACGTATGGCATGAGCGACGCAAGTTCAACAAAGCCTTGGTGAATGGCCGTAAATTCGACCTGAGCTTGGTAGAACCCAATTCTAAGCGACTGGCTTCGGAAAAATATCAAAAGCTAGGCCCTATTGTGTTGCAATGCCGAGTCCTTGATGACGTGAATGCTTTTGCCTATCCCGCTGAATGGCTAATTGATCACCCACAGATTACATCAGTTGCCAGTTTCACCGCCACCTATACCGGACAAGCCTTAAAAGGGGAGCTGATCGAGGTTTCCGGAACCATGGAAAAATCTGCCCAAGGCCTGCGTATCGTGGTCGGTTCCAGCCGGGAAGCGCCGGGCGAATACGTCAAAGTGATCCATGCCGCTATCCATTAACGTTTCCGGCGTTATTTTTGATATGGACGGCCTCGTGCTGGATACTGAACGCACGTTCTTTATGGCCTGGCGACAAGCGGCAAACGCGCTGGGATTGAGCCTAACCGAAGCATTCTGTCATTCTGTGTCAGGATTACAAGGCATTGATTTACAGTCAAGACTAAGCGATGAATGGGGGTGTCAATTTAATCATGGCCAATTTAACCGCTTAGCGACCAGGTTTTGGCGCACTTATGTTGAAACCTACGGCATTGACACCCGGCCCGGTTTCCATGAATTATTGCGGGCTATTAAAAACCTCGGCTTGCCCTATTGCTTGGCCACCAATAGCAGTAAAACAAACGCCTTGAAATGTCTGTCCCTGGCCAGTTTGGCCGGGGTGTTTGAAACGGTCATAAGCCGGGATGATGTCCTAAATGGCAAACCCGAGCCGGATATTTTTTATGTTGCGGCCAATCATATCAACGTACCCATCACCCATTGCTTAATTCTTGAAGATTCCTATTCCGGAATTATCGCCGCAAAACGCGCGGGGGGCGTGCCGATATGGATCCCCTCTGTCCCGATTACCGAGGATATGAAAAAGTCCGTCAATGTCGATGTATTCGATAGCTTGGCTGATGTGATTTCCTTATTAACTGATGTTACGCAGAGCCACTAGAGATGGCGAGAAACCTCCCTGCTGAAATACGGCATCTTGTGGAAAAAATGAGTTTCTGCGTAACATCAGCTATTAAGCCTTTCTTGATTGACAAAGGCTTTCCCAACTCCCCTAAACTTTCGGGTATAATGACGGATTTTTCTAACTGCCCAAACATTTTCTTGGCCCATTCACAACCCACCATCAACGTTATCGCCCCAGCACGGCTGCATATGGGGTTTATGGATTTAAGCGGTTCATTAGGCCGGGACTTTGGCAGCATTGGCGTGGCCATCAATGAAATCAGCACCCGTTTGCAGGTGACCCGTTCTGACCAACGGACAGTCACCGGGCCATCGTCAGAACGGGCAGAAAATTGCCTCGCCTTTCTTAGCTCGGCCTTACGGGTTTCCGATAAGGTCAATATTTTTATCGAGGCGGCAATTCCCGAGCATGTCGGCCTAGGTTCCGGCACCCAAATGTCGCTTGCGGTGGGTTCTGCATTGAATGAATTATATGGCCTAGGCTTAACCATCAGGGAAATTGCAGCCCTGACCGAAAGAGGGCTTCGTTCAGGTATCGGCATCGGTATTTTTGAGCATGGGGGGTTGGTGGTGGATGGTGGCCGCGGCGAAAATACGCTCACCCCGCCGGTATTGGTACGCATGGACTTACCAGAAGCATGGTGTTTTATCCTGGTATTTGATGAGCGTGGCCAAGGGCTTCATGGGCAACAAGAAATACAGGCCTTTAGAAGATTGCCCCCGTTCCCCCAAGCAGAAGCGGCCCGGCTATGCCACTTATTGCTGATGCAAGGCTTACCTGCGGTGCCAGAGCAGGATATTGCCACTTTTGGCCATGTCATTAGCCAATTACAACAATCTGTTGGGGCTCATTTTGCCGCCGCACAAGGCGGCGTCTTCGCCAGTGCAGAAGTGGCCACGGCAATGAGTTGGTTGGCCAAACGGGGCGCGGTAGGGATAGGACAGACTTCATGGGGGCCAACCGGATTTTGTATGGTTGCAGGCGCTAAGAATGCACAAGCCCTTACAACTGAGGCGCGTCAATGTTTTAACCATATTCCAACGGTGTCTTTCACCGTCGCGACCGCTAGGAATACGGGCGGCAAGGTAATGGCTTAAAACCATTCCCATTCGTGGTTAACCAAGCGCTTTTGCCGTTAAGACCTGCAACTTTTCCTAGCGGCGGTTTTGGTAGCGGCAAAAAACCAAATAAGGATGTGGCATTGAACGGCATCCGTTAGACATTGGCCACAACCGCAGTGTTTCTCTTCAAGCCTTATTTTATAAAGAAACCACACCTTCTCCGGGTCAATCTTACCTTTCCAAAAATGCTTTTTTCCCTGCTTTGCCATTCCAATCATCGGCGTCGGGCAACGCATCCTGCACTTCAGTAATGCTTGGCCAAAGTCTGGATAATTCAGCATTCAAGCCAATAAATTCCAACTGATCATCGGGCACCTCATCTTCGGAAAAAATAGCGTGGGCTGGGCATTCCGGTTCGCACAAAGTACAGTCTATGCACTCATCAGGATCAATTACCAAGAAGTTTGGGCCTTCATGAAAACAATCAACCGGACAGACATCAACACAGTCTGTAAATTTACATTTAATACAATTTTCAGTGACTACAAAAGTCATAGCTATTACCGTTTGGTTATGAGCACAAAGTGTGGCTTTTAATAAAGCCGGCTATCTTATCAGAAACCATGACCGGAGAGGAAAGGTAAACTCGCCTCACCTCACGAATATTTTTACCCACGGATTGTGGACATTGATATGCCGCTTGGCATTTTCCAAGGCGGTTTTTGCTTTCTGTTTGAAGTCGTTATTACCCAACGCGTGGCCGGGTTGAATAGGGGCGGCCAAGGCTTTTTTGAAATAATTGCCCGCTTGTTGAAATTGGTTTTGCGATAGCAAAAAATCACCATAAAAATAATTGGCGTCAATGCCATCCGGATTAATTTCCAGCGCTTTTTTTAGCAACCTGTCTGCTTTGTCCTTATTGCCAAAAGCAATTGGCCAACCCGGTACTTGGTAATAAAGCGCCCCTAAAACGACATAAGCGGAACCCTTCTTGAACGGTTGCTCAGACGCAATCACCTTATTTAACAAATCCCTGGCCTCGTGGACTCTTGTTAAAGCTGCGACCTGATTTTCAAACTCCGCATGATTAAGCTTTACTATGGCTTGCCAATAAATGGCCTCAACACGGGTTGGATAGCGCTTAACCAAATCATTGGTTAAATCCAACAACGGCCTGTAGGCTTTTTCTTGTTCGGCCTTAGGCAAACTAAAGCGGACATGAGCCCATTGGGCTTCAATTTGCTTTACCGTATCGGTCAGATAATCCGCAGGCGCGGGGTTAATCCATAAAAAAAACAAAATAAGGCTGCATTGCCACATAGTGAAACTCTGGTTGTTTATCCGGGTAGGGTACGCCATGCGTACGAGACGCTGAAAGAGCCTCCCGATTAGGCCACCATTTTGCCATAATACCATCCATCATCCTATTGAATATAAAGGGCAACTGACGCTTCGATTATCGCAGCATCCGGAGCCCCGGATGCTTTATATCCTTGGGTACGCAGCGCCATCCGGGCTACTGGCTATCCCCAATCACGCCAATTTCTTTCCTGCACAACGTTATTTCCAGGGTGCGGAGAAAAGCATCAACCCGGTTAGAAAAATCGCCTCAAATGGGTATCATATCCGGCTGGAAAAATCATCGCACATATCATGCCCGAACAAAATAGCCACCTAACCGCCCCAACCATTCAGAAACCCTATAGATTCTGCGTCGCCCCGATGATGGATTGGACCGACCGGCATTGCCGCTATTTCCACCGTCTGTTGACCCGACAAGCCTTGCTCTACACGGAAATGGTCACCACCGGGGCATTGCTCCATGGCGACCGCCCGCACTTTTTGGCCTTTAACCCGGAAGAGCACCCGCTGGCCTTGCAATTGGGCGGTTCCCATCCGCGTGACTTGGCCGTTTGTGCAAAAATGGCCGAGGATTACGGTTATGACGAGGTCAACTTGAATGTCGGCTGCCCTAGCGACCGGGTGCAGAACGGACGTTTTGGTGCCTGTTTGATGGCGGAGCCTGAGTTAGTGGCAGACTGCGTGGCGGCGATGGCGGCGGCGGTGCGGATTCCGGTAACGGTAAAAACCCGCATCGGCATTGACGACCAGGACAGCTACCCAGAATTGGCGCATTTTATAGCCACGGTTGCCGAAGGCGGCTGCCGACGCTTTATCGTCCACGCCCGCAAGGCCTGGTTAAGCGGTTTATCACCCAAACAAAACCGGGAACTGCCGCCGCTGCGTTATGAAGTGGTTTACCGGCTAAAAACCGATTTCCCCGCCCTAGTCTTTGTTTTGAATGGTGGCTTAGCATCGTTAGGTGAAATCGAGGCGGCCCTGCCCCTGGTCGATGGCGTCATGGTCGGGCGCGAGGCCTACTATAATCCCTATTTCCTGGCCACAGTCGACCAACGCATTTTTGGCGATAAAAAGCCCGTTTTGACCCGGGCGGAAGTGGTCGCCCGGCTGTTACCGTATCTACGCCAGCAATTGGCTGCGGGGGGGCGGCTCAATGGCGTAACCCGGCATCTTATCGGTTTGTTCCATGGCCAATACGGCGGGCGGGCATTCCGCCGTTATCTGAGTGAAAACGCCACCAAGCCGGGTGCGGATGAATCCGTGTTGTGGCAAGCCTTAACTTTCACCCGTCATGATGTATACTGACAGACCTTTTTATTTTAGAGAAACAGACGGCATGGAAGAGCATTTTGCCCAAATAATCGCTGGCATCGGCGAAGACCTTAACCGTGAAGGTCTATTAGATACCCCAAAGCGAGCCGCCGCCGCTTTTAAATTTTTAAACAACGGCTACCAAAAAAATATTGATGATTTATTGAATAACGCCATTTTTACGGCTGAGACCGAAGATATGGTGATTGTTAAAAACATCGAGCTTTACTCCCTGTGCGAGCATCATTTGTTACCCTTCATCGGCAAGTGCCATGTCGGTTATTTACCGCAGGGCAAAGTCTTGGGCTTGTCAAAAATCGCCAGGATTGTCGATATGTACGCCCGCCGCCTGCAAAT
>DBNZ01000182.1:4791-7706 GCA_002299495.1 Methylococcaceae bacterium UBA659 | reverse complement strand
GTGGTCATCGAAGCCAAGCATTTGTGCATGATGATGCGCGGCGTGGAAAAACAAAATTCCGTGATGACCACCTCGGTGATGACCGGCGTATTCCGCAAAGACTTAAGCACCCGATCCGAATTTTTGAATTTAATCAACCACTAATGCCACTATGACGACACCGAAAACAGGCATATTGCTGACCAACCTAGGCTCCCCTTCCGCACCTACCACCGCCGCTGTGCGAAAATTCTTAAGGGAATTTTTAAGCGACCCCCGGGTAGTCAACCTGCCCAGGCCAATTTGGTGGCTAATATTGCACGGCTTTGTGCTGCCTTTCCGTCCGGCCAAATCGGCTCATGCCTACCAGAGCATTTGGGATAAGGAGCATGGCTCGCCGTTAACATTTTATACCCGCCGCCTAACGCAAAAAATGGCCGCCCACTTGGCTAAAGACGGCATCGTGGTCGATTATGCGATGCGTTACGGGGAACCGTCTATGGCGACACGGCTACGGCAATTTAAGGCGCAAGGCATCACCGACATTATGGTGCTACCCCTTTACCCCCAATATTCATCGACCACCACGGCTTCTGTTTACGACGTACTGGTCAAGGAACTGAACCGTTGGCGGCATTTGCCCAGCTTCCGGTTTATCAGCGATTACCATCAACACCCCGATTATATCGCCGCGTTGGCGGATTCGATCCGGCAACATTGGCGGGAACACGGCCAAAACCAATTGCTAGTGATGTCTTTTCATGGCTTACCAGAGCAGTTGACCGAATGGGGCGACCCTTATTTCCATCAATGCCATAACACCGGGGCGTTATTGGCAAATCAGTTGGGCCTTAATGAAAACCAATGGCGTTTGGTGTTCCAGTCCCGTTTCGGCAAGGCCGAGTGGCTGAAACCTTATTGTGTCGATACCTTGCACGCTTTACCGAACCAGGGCGTCACCAGCGTCGATTTGGTTTGCCCTGGATTTGCAGTGGATTGTTTGGAAACCTTAGAAGAAATCGCCATCGCCAACCAAGAAGAGTTTAAACAGGCCGGGGGCCTAAATTACCGCTATATCCCGGCGCTTAATGATGGCGACGGCCATGTCGAGGCCCTCGGCAATCTGCTAAAACGGCAACCATAGGCTATAGTTAAACGGTTTCCACCCGCATTCGGCTAATCAATAGGTTTTTCACCAAAACAACAATAACAGGCTGAAACCATGAAAGAAACCTTATTACAAACTTGGCAAGACTTAGCCTGGCCCAGCATCACGGCGGTCAAACCCCTGCCTACGGGTGAAGGCGTGATCGACCAGGCGGCTTTCAACACCATCGAAGTGGACAAGCTGTTCGAGTCCGTCAACTACGCCACCACAACCGTAGGGCAAGCGGTGCTCTACCGCTCTTTAGCCCGGCCGCTTTCAGAATGGGACGCCGTTCAGGCCAAACAAGAAGCGATCCAGGAATTGCTGGACAAACCAGGGCTAAAAGACGCCATCACCGCTTTAGTTGCACAAGCCGCAAGCCATGAAAACGACTTTTACCGCTTACTGTTTGGCAAATTCCTCAGCTCCTTCGAACCGGTGCGTGAGCCAGATGAAATTGAAGGCTATGGATATGCCCGCTATCGTCAGGCGGTGCGCTTTATGCGGAAACTCATAGCCCAGGTTGGCCAATGCGAAAAACCCGAAAGCCGCTATCTACAACATCTGTTCGGCACGATTACGGCATTTGCCGATAGCCGCGAATTCTCATTATTGTCCGGGCCTGTGTACATCACCGAAAATGGCCTGCAAAGCAAAGAAGAGCGGCGCAAATTTTGGTGGTTGCCGGCCATCGTCTTTAAGCCGCGCATGTTTAAACCGCTATTGTTTGTCATCGCTTTCGCCGGATATGGCTTGCTGAAATATTTTGCCCCGGAGGCAATCGCCGCCATTCCTAGGTTTGCCCCTTTTTTTAGTCCTTTGTTGCTGGTGTACTTCCCTATCGTCGGTAATTTTGACCGTGACCACGCCATCAACCCGTTGCGGCAACTTTTTAAGCGTTCGCCCGCCGTTGGCGAAACCTTAGATGCGCTAGGGCAATTGGACGAGTTGTTGTCCTTCCTGAAATTTAAAGAAAACTTCGGGCATGCCGTGGTGTTGCCGGAACTGATTGACAGCGACCATCATCGCATCAACTTTGCCGATGCAAAAAACCCGGTGTTGGCAAAAAACAACCCCGATTATGTCGGTAATGGCTTGGTGTTGGATGAGGACAAACTGGTCATGGTCACAGGCCCTAATAGCGGCGGCAAGACCGCGTTCTGCAAAACCATCACCCAATTGCAGTTGCTGGCCCAAAGCGGCGGCTTTGTGCCAGCGCAAACCGCCACCCTGACCGTGGCCGACCGTATTTTTTACCAATGCCCGGAAATCAGCCATCTAAGCGACGGTGAAGGCCGCTTTGGCACCGAGCTTAAACGGACTAAAGAAATATTTTTAGCCAGTACGCCCAGAAGCCTGGTGGTGTTGGATGAATTGTCGGAAGGCACCACTTTTGAGGAAAAAATGGAATCCTCACAAAACGTGCTGAATGGCTTTTACCGTAAAGGCAACAGCACCATTTTGATCACCCATAACCATCAATTGGTCGATATTTTCGCCAACAAAGGCGTAGGCCTAGACCGGCAAGTGGAATTTGCCGACGATAGGCCGACTTACCGGGTTATCCCCGGAATTTCCCGGGTCAGCCACGCCGACAGGGTGGCGAAAAAAATCGGTTTTTCCAAAGAAGACATTGACCATTACCTTGAGGACAAACCATGAAAATAGGCACGCCGCTTTCAGCCACTGCGACCAAGGCGCTGTTGCTAGGCAGCGGCGAACTAGGTAAGGAGTTGGTTATCGCCCTGCAACGCTATGGCGTGGAAGTCATCGCCGCAGACCGCTATGC
>DBNZ01000182.1:898-4395 GCA_002299495.1 Methylococcaceae bacterium UBA659 | reverse complement strand
TCGCACAAGAACAACCCGACTATATTATTCCGGAACTTGAGTCCATCGCCACCGATGCCTTAGCCGATCTTGAAACGGCCAGCAGCTGCAAGATTATCCCCAATGCCCAAGCCGTCCAACTTACCATGAACCGCGAGGGCATCCGGTTAGTGGCAGACAAGCATTTAAAGCTGCCGACGTCCAAATACGCTTTTGCTGGGAGCTTTGCCCAACTCCAAGAGGCGGTGGACCGGGTCACGGGCTATCCTTGTATGGTCAAACCCACCATGTCGTCATCCGGCAAAGGCCAATCTAAGGTCGATTCTCCGTCCCAGCTGCCATCAGCCTGGGAGTATGCCAAAACCTCTGGGCGGGTTGATACTGGCAAGGTGATTGTCGAGTCCGTCATCGACTTTGATTTTGAAATCACCTTGTTGACCGTCCGCGCCCTTAATCCCAAAGGGGAAATCCAAACCTATTTTTGTGCGCCGATTGGCCATCGGCAAGAAAAAGGGGACTACCGCGAAAGCTGGCAACCACAAAGCATGGATGCAGCCGCTTTGGCAAAAGCCCAAGATATTGCCCATAAAATCACCGATACCCTAGGCGGCATTGGATTGTTCGGTGTGGAACTGTTCGTTCAGGGCGACCAAGTCTGGTTTAGCGAAGTCAGCCCTAGACCACATGACACCGGCATGGTGACCATGGTCACGCAACAACAAAACCAATTTGAGCTGCATGTGCGGGCCTTGTTGGGCTTGCCGATTGACACGCGCCTGCGTAAACGGGGCGCCAGCGTGCCCATATTAAGCGCCACCGAGGTAAAAGACCCCGTCTATTATGGCTTGGACAAGGCCCTTGCCGTGCCCGACAGCGAAATCCGGCTGTTTGGCAAACCTACGGCCTATGCCAACCGGCGCATGGGGGTTGCCCTGTCCACAGCGGAAACGGTTGATGAAGCGAGGATAAAAGCAGCCTTCGCCGCCAATTTAATAGTGATAAAACCCGATTAATAAGGCAATAACATGTTGAAAATATATGCGTTTGTAATATTCTCCTTAGTATTTGGCCAAGCCGCAGCCGGCACCATTTATAAATTTGTGGACAGTGAAGGCCATATCTATTACACCAACAAACCCAAAAAGGCTTACAAGTACATCGATAGCGACGGCGGCTCTTATTACGCCGACGAACCCAGAAACAGCATTTCAAAAACCATTTTCAAATTCAGGACATACACGGCCAAAGACTTTCCCAAAAGCACTATCAGATACGCATCGGCCAACAAAAAACGTTTTGCCGAGTTAATTGAGCAAACCGCCCAAAAATACGAAATGGACCCTAAACTAATCCATGCCGTAATCCAAACCGAATCCGCCTATGATGCCCATGCCATTTCTTCGGCTGGCGCCGTCGGCCTGATGCAATTAATGCCCGCAACCGCCCGCCGTTTTGGCGTCACTGACCGCCATGACCCTAACCAAAATATCGAAGGCGGAACCCGTTACCTCAAGCATTTGATCAAATTGTTCGAATCGAATGTTCGATTGGCCGTCGCAGCCTATAACGCCGGAGAAAACGCGGTCATGAAATACGGTTATTCCATCCCGCCTTATCCAGAGACCCAAAACTATGTGAAGCAGGTGCTCGCCTTGTACAATCGTTAGTTAATTTTCAATGTTCTTCATTGCAATTCTGTTCAGCGCATAAACAAGGCTATGGAAATATAAATTGCTCCCGCAATCCCTAAACCGCTTACCCCTCTGGCACTTATAAATTTAAAATTCTTAACTACTTGAAACCTTTTTTACGGACTGATTGTCATTTTGCATTCATCACATTGTAATCATACTGACATCTTTATTGATTATCGTACTCTGTCAGTTACAAGGAGCCTTTATTTTTCTATGCTAAAAAAAACTACCGAAACACCGATAAAACCCGCAAAACGACTTGAATGTTTTGTTGCTGAGTCCAACGAATTGATTCAAGAGGCGCAAAAACTCAGATATCGTATTTTTGCCCAAGAACTAGGGGCTAAACTAAAATCACCCGTAGAAGGGCTTGATTTAGATGAAGTGGATCCGTATTGCGACCATCTGATCGTATTCGATAACAACACGCAAAAAATCGTCGGTTATACCCGTTTGCTAACCGATGTGCAGGCGCAAAAATTAGGCCGTTTTTATTCACAAGGTGAATTCAATATGAACCGCGTGCTGGAAATGCCAGGCCGGTTTTTAGAAGTTGGGCGCACCTGTGTTGACCCTGATTTTCGTGGCGGTGCGGTATTGACCACCTTATGGTCGGCCTTGGTTGAATATGCGCTAACAGGCGGATTTAACTATCTCCTAGGCTGCGCCAGCATTACGCCTGGCCCCAGTGGTTTCGCCGTGGACGCCGTTTACAGGAGCATAAACGCTAAGAACATTGCCCCAGAATCTTATCAAGTCACCCCAACCCTTCCTGTACCCGCCCATTTGCGTTGTAACCGGGATGAATCCGGTATCCCGCCGTTGTTAAAAGCCTATTTGCGTTTTGGCGCATTAATCTGCGGCGAACCCTGTTGGGATAAAGATTTCAACTGCATGGACTTGTTGGTATTGCTGCCCTTGGATCAAGTTCAAGAACGTTACAGCAAACACTTTATGAAAGACTTTCAGGTCAGCAATGAAATTAACACTTCCGCAAGTTTGTAAACTTTCCTTAATTTTCCTGCTTTTTGTCGTCGGTCTTTTTTTTACGGGTGTGCTGTTTCCGCTTGCAGACTTGTTTTGTCTTAAGAGTCATGCCAAAAATATAAGGGACTCACTTAAAAATCAATGGCTTAAATGTGTTTGTGGCATTATAAACATCCATGTTGAACAACAAGGCGAATTGCCGGAGCGGACCGCCTTAGTGGTCAGCAACCACATATCCTGGTTGGACATCGTGGTCATAGGCCGCTGTTTCCCGCCTTATTTTGTGGCCAAACGCGATATCTTGGATTGGCCTGTCATCGGTTATTTGGCGCGTCAAGCAGGCACTATTTTTATCCACCGAGGCGATAAGCAAAATATTTTAGCCACTGCAGAGCGCATGGTTTGGTTGCTAAAACAAAACTGCCATATCATCGCCTTTCCGGAGGGCACCACGACAAACGGCGATGAAGTGTTAGGCTTCCATGCCTCTTTGTTCCAACCCGCCATGCTAACCAAATCGCTAGTCCAGCCCGTTGCCATTGAATATCTGGGCGCCACCAAAGCCTTAGCCCCCTTTGTTGGCGATGATGAATTCATTCCGCATTTGGTGAAAATACTGTCGCTAGCCAAAATTGAGGTAAGACTTAGCTTCCTACCCGCCATAAACACCTCCAATAAATCACGCCAGACCGTCTGTAACGAAAGCCGTACCGCAATTATCGACGCCATCCTTTCCCTAAAACAAGACACCGCCTCCCAATCACTGGGTAGTTAAAAACTTTGGCATTGTTAATTTTAGATGGCTTTAATATTTTTTAGCCTTAGTATTCAATTAGA
>DBNZ01000182.1:0-573 GCA_002299495.1 Methylococcaceae bacterium UBA659 | reverse complement strand
AATCAAAAACGCTACATATTTAGGAATACCAAAATTTCCTCAGGAAATCTTGAAAAAAAATACTATTGGTATATTGTTGTCAATGTTTGAAGTCATTTTTTTCATCAACCACTTAAAGAGGAGAAACCGATATGGCTCTTATTCATTATGAACCCTGGGGATTATTGAACCAATTGCAAAAAGAGTTGGAACTTTCGCGTGAAGCCCAAAGCAGTGACGGTTCAATTTCGACTGCAGAATGGGCGCCCGCCGTCGACATCAAAGAAGATAGCGACAGGTTTGTGCTTTATGCCGAAATTCCCGGCGTAAAACCGGAAGCAATCGAAGTGCACATGGAATCGGGCATCTTGACGTTAAAAGGTGAAAAGAAAAGCGAAGCCAAAACTCAAACTGAGAAAGCAGGCTACAAACGCATTGAACGGACTTTCGGGGCGTTTTACCGGCGTTTTAGCTTACCTGATTCGGCGAATGCCGAGGCCATCAGCGCCAAATTCAAAAATGGCGTTTTAGAAATCACCATTCCGAAACGCGAAGCTGTCAAACCGAAACGTATTGATGTCGTGTCGGAAGAGT
>DBNZ01000142.1:9434-12532 GCA_002299495.1 Methylococcaceae bacterium UBA659 | reverse complement strand
CTGCGTCGCCTAAAGCGCCTACTGTTGGTTCTCTCGCTCGCCGTTCCAGACGCGATTCTACCTTCTTTATGCCTTGCCGTCGTGGATTCCGGCATCCCCCGGCAATCCATGCCGGGGTCAGTATGACGGTGTCGGCTGAAGCATCTTGCTAATCAGGATGATTTATGCCCCAGAGGGTATAAATCGGCAGGCAAGACCCGCACGGGCATGTTGAGCAGTACCACCGCGCCATCAAGCAAGATAGATGGCTGAATGCTTTCGCAGTCTCGTACCCTACCCGGCTATAATTGGATCGAATTAGGCTCAGTACTTCCCCTATCGTCCGATGAGGCGATAGAGCCGTTAAATAATCCCAAACCACGGTATTCGTGAGTGGTTAAAATAGCCGCCAACCCAGTTAACTACCCCCGTCATTCCCCCTCCCATGCCAGAACAAGCCCAAAGCAATACGCCCGGTTATAGCTGGAAACGTATCATCGAGATTTCTCTAAGCCACAAAAAACAGCTGGTGTCCACCCACTTGATGGCGTTTTTAGGCACCCTCGTCAGTGTGCCGGTGCCTTTATTGATGCCGCTGCTGGTGGATGAAGTACTGCTTGACAAACCCGGCCCCGTGATTGCCGCCATCGACTTGCTTGCGCCCCCGGAATGGCGCTTGCCCATCGTCTATATTGCGGTGGTGTTGTTGGTCAGTTTGCTGTTGCGGTTATTGGCTATCGCTTTCAACATCGTACAATTGCGCCAGTTCACCCTCATTTCCAAGGATATTATTTTCCGCATCCGCAAAGACCTGATCGGGCATTTGCAAACCATTTCCATGTCCGAATATGAAACGTTGGGCAGCGGCACCGTGGTGACCCATTTGGTGACGGACTTGGATACGCTGGACAATTTCATCGGCAACACCGTCAGTAAAATGCTGATAGCGGTGCTGACTATCATCGGCACGGCGGTCATTTTGCTATGGATGCACTGGCAGTTAGGCTTGTTTATCCTGTTGCTGAATCCGGTGGTCATTTATTTTACCAAGATCATCGGCTCCAAAGTTAAGGACTTAAAAAGCAAGGAAAACTCCGCCTACGAAGTATTCCAGCAGGCCCTCACCGAAACCTTGGAGGCTATCCACCAAATCCGCGCCAGCAACCGTGAGCAACATTACTGCCAACAACTGGTTGCCGCCGCCCACACCGTAAAAACCCAAGCGACTGATTACGCATGGAAAAGCGATGCGGCGGGGCGCTTAAGCTTTCTGGTGTTTTTATTTGGCTTCGACATCTTCCGCGCTTGTGCCATGTTGATGGTGTTTTATTCAGACCTGAGCATCGGGCAAATGCTGGGAGTTTTTGGCTATTTATGGTTTATGATGGCACCGGTGCAGGAAGTCTTGAATATCCAATACGCCTTTTATGCCGCCAAAGCGGCCTTAATACGGGTCAACCGCCTGGCCAATTTGCACCAGGAACCGCAATACCCCCGCTTAGCGAATCCGTTTTTAGGACGCCGGACCGTGTCGGTACGGGTAGAAAACCTGCAATTCAGTTACGGTGAGGAGAAAATACTCAATGGCATTGACCTCTACATTAAAGCCGGGGAAAAAGTGGCTTTGGTCGGGGCCAGTGGCGGCGGCAAATCGACCCTGATCCAAACCTTGATTGGCTTGTACCCGATAGACTCCGGCAACATTTATTTCAACAATATCGCCATCGACCGTATTGGCTTGGATGTGGTCAGGGAAAACGTGGTCACCGTGCTGCAACACCCGGTTTTGTTCAACGACACCATCCGCGCCAACCTGACCTTAGGCAAGCCGGCGGAAGACCGTCGGCTGTGGTCGGCTCTGCGTATTGCCCAAATGGACGACGTCGTAAAAGAGTTAAAACACGGTTTAGATGCCATGATCGGCCGTCAGGGTATGCGGCTATCTGGTGGGCAACGCCAACGCATGGCGATTGCCCGGATGGTGGTCGCCGACCCGAAAGTGGTGATTTTAGACGAAGCCACGTCGGCCTTGGATACAGAAACAGAACATAAGCTGCATCAAGCCCTTGCCGATTTTTTAAAAGGGCGTACAACAATCATTATCGCCCACCGGTTAAGCGCGGTGAGGCAAGCCGACCATGTCTATGTGTTTGAACAAGGCGAAATTTCTGAACAGGGTCGGCATGATGCCCTGATTAACCAAAATGGCTTGTATGCAAAACTTTATGGCGAATACCAATAACGCCTATGCCTGAACGATACGATTTACATTGCCACTCCACCGCCTCAGATGGCAGCTTATCGCCAACAGACTTGGTGCGGCGCGCCAAAGACCGGGGCGTAACCGCTTTAGCGTTAACCGACCATGACACGACGACAGGCTTAGCGGAAGCGGGGCAGGCCGCCCAAGCCAATGGCATCCGCTTGATCAAAGGCATAGAGCTGTCCAGCCATTGGCAAGGCAAGTGCCTGCACATTGTCGGCTTGGGCATTGACCCGCAGTACCCGCCTTTGGCGGAAGCCAGCCACCAATTACAAAATGTCCGCCTGCAACGGGCAGAAAAAATCGCTGACAAATTGGCAAAAAAACACATAATGGGCGCCTACGAAGCGGTCATGGCTATAGCGGGGGATGGCATGGTCACGCGCAGCCATTTTGCCGACTTCTTGGTCAAACAAAACCATGTCAGCAGCCACCAAGAAGCCTTTGACCGCTACCTTGGCAAAGGCAAACCCGCTTATTGCAACACCGTTTGGGCGGACATGGAGCTGGCCATTGATTGGATAGTGCAGTCCGGCGGCGTGGCGGTATTGGCGCATCCGTTACGTTACGCATTAACGGCCAGTTGGTTGGGGAAATTACTGTTCGCTTTTAAGGCCTTAGGCGGCCAAGCCATAGAAGTGGTGACGGGGCAATATAACCCTGATGAAATAAACCGGCTTGCCTACTTCGCCAACCGGTTCGGGTTGGCAGGCTCGGCCGGGTCAGATTTCCATACGCCTGAAAACCCATGGATTGAATTAGGCAGGTTGGCGCCATTACCGAAAAATGTTAAACCGGTATGGGAATTGCCGTTGATCCGGCCTGATTAAGTTTTAACCTCCGTTCGCCTTGACCG
>DBNZ01000142.1:4947-9157 GCA_002299495.1 Methylococcaceae bacterium UBA659 | reverse complement strand
CGTGCCGTTTTTATCGGGTAAGGAATAATCTTAGAACGTGTTTTAAACGTGTCGCGGGCGGTTCGAGTGCTGCGACGGGCTCTCGGCAACTGCTCCTGCGTTGCTCTACCTCCTGCATCCATGCAGTCGAGCACGCACGGTTCAAACGTTAAAGAACCGGATCAATAAAATTGACAGGCCACCGGCATCCCTCAGCATTCCGACAACTATTAACCCCCTTGCACCATGAACTTTACCACCGCCCAATTATGCGATGAATTCGCCGACAAAGCCCAACTCCAAATCGCCGACCCTATCTTTCAGGCCTTTGGCGACAAAGCCAAATTCTCCGGCCAAATTAGCACCTTGAAAGTATTTGAAGATCAGGTTTTGATCGCTGAAACCTTGGCCACCAATGGGGGCGGGCAGGTGTTGGTTATTGATGGCGGCGGTTCCCATAGGGTTGCCTTGCTTGACTTGCCACTGGCCAATTTGGCCCTAAAAAACCACTGGCAAGGCTTGCTCATTTATGGCTGCATCCGGGATTCCGCCGACATTGCCCCACTGCCGATAGGCATCCGCGCCTTGCATGCCCAACCCATGCCTAGCCACCAAAAAGGCTGGGGCGAGCGCTGTTCAACCTTGAATTTTGCCGGCATAAATTTTAAAAATGACTATTTTCTGTATGCCGATGAGGACGGAATAATCGTTTCGGCAACGCAATTGATATAGAATATTTATTTTCCTACTATTTAAGTCAAGATATGCAAATTGTACTCGCTAACCCCCGTGGATTTTGTGCCGGTGTGGACCGTGCCATTGAAATCGTCGACCAAGCCCTAGAAACGTTTGGCGCCCCCATCTATGTCCGCCACGAAGTGGTCCATAACCGGACGGTGGTGGACAGCTTAAAGGGAAAAGGCGCCATTTTTATCGAAGATTTAACCGATGTGCCGGTTGGTTCTTATTTGATTTTCAGCGCCCACGGTGTCTCCAAACAAGTCCAGAAAGAAGCCCGGGAGCGCAATTTGACCGTGTTTGACGCCACTTGCCCGTTGGTCACCAAAGTGCATTTACAAGTGGCCAAACATGCCAAAGCAGGCCGTGAAGTGATTCTGATTGGCCATGCCGGCCATCCCGAAGTGGAAGGCACCATGGGGCAATACGAAAAAAACAGCGAAAACGGCGGCATTTATTTGGCGGAAACCCCAGAAGACGTGGAAAAACTGGAAGTACACCATCCCGACAACTTGGCCTATGTCACCCAAACCACGTTGTCTATGACGGATACTAAAATCATGGTGGACGCCTTGAAAGCAAAATTCAGTGGCATCCAAGAACAGAAAAAAGACGATATTTGTTATGCCACCCAAAACCGTCAAGATGCCGTGCATACTTTGGCTAGACAAGCTGACCTCATCCTAGTGGTGGGATCGCCCAACAGTTCCAACTCCAACCGTTTGCGGGAAATCGCGGAACAACTAGGGACACCCGCTTACCTGATTGACACCGCCCAAGACATGCAGCCGGAATGGTTTGAACGGGTCCGTATAGTAGGCGTAACCGCAGGCGCCTCCGCACCCGAGGTACTGGTTCAGGAAGTCATCGCCCAACTAAAGGCATGGGGCGGGCAAACCACGGTGGAACTTCAGGGCATAGAAGAAAAAGTGGTGTTCTCTTTGCCCAAGGGCTTAAAAAAATAAGCCAGGGGCGCCAAGGTGGCTGAGTTGGATGGCATGCGTTTGGACAAATGGTTGTGGGCGGCGCGTTTTTTCAAAACCCGTAGCCTTGCCGCCGAAGCCGTTTCCGGCGGCAAGGTGCATGTCAATGGCCAACGCTGCAAACCTTCCAAAGAAATCAAAACCGGCTATGAAATCAGCGTCAACAAAGACGGTTATCATTGGGATTTGACGGTCGTGACATTATTGGAGCGACGCCGCCCCGCCAAAGAAGCGGCCTTGCTTTATGAAGAAGCAACCGAAAGCCACGCCAAACGTCAGCGGCAAATTATCGAACAACGGGAAATAAAGGCGCTCTTCCCGTTTCAAGGCCTTGACCATAAGCCCAACAAAAAAGAGCGGCGATTAATCCATCGTTTCAAGCAGTCTTGACGGCTTAAGCTACAAACATCCCGGCGGCTTAGGCAAGCCGGCCAGTTTGCAGGCATATTTCAGCGGTCCTTCCGGAAATAACCGATGCAGATAACGGCTATCGCCTTTATCTACACCGAGTCCCTTAGCCACGGCTTTAGCGAACATGCGGGCGTTAGGCAGGTGTTGGTAATCCTGATAATAAGCACGGATAAAGCGGATGATTTCCCAATGCTGCGCGGTCAAATCAATGTTTTCCAAAGCGGCCATCCGCCCCGCCAAGCGTTCATTCCAAACTGACGGGTCTAACAAAAACCCCTGCTCATTAACGGCATAAGAAACCCCGTCAACGATCAAATCCATGACTGGATGGTTTTATTTTTCACCGTCAAACCAACCCAACCCGCATAATCAATGGGTGTAATGCCCGCCACCAATTCCTCGGGCAAAATCCCTCTTGAAGCCAACTGATCCTGTAACACAAAAAACTGCATAAGCCCCAGATTATCCGCCATCGCACCCGCGAATTGGCCGCCTGCCAACAAAGCAAAAATGCCGTTTTCCAGAAAAATAACATCATCACCCGGCGCCAGGCGTTGCAACAGGGTCCCGTCAGTCAAGGGCTTAAAAACAAGGTGCAACACTTAATGACCGTCTGTCAGTTTTAAGCCCGCGATACCCGCCACTACCAAACTAATCGACGCCAAGCGCCGCCAATCGGAAGACTCATTGAGAAAAATGATGCCTAAAACAGCCACCCCAACGGCGCCCATCCCCGTCCACACCGCATAAGCCGTTCCTACGGGCACGGATTTAAGCGCCGTCATCAGCAAATAAAAACTGCTTGCCCCGGTGATACAGGTGGCGACACTAGGCCATAACCTAGTAAAGCCTGCGTTATATTTTAGGCTCAAGGCAAACAACACTTCCATACAACCTGCTGAGAACAATATGATCCAACCCACGACGCCCTCCAAATGAAAAACCGACATTTTAACCGATGTTACGCAGCCATTTTCTGCGAGTTGGAAATAAACGCAACCGTTTATGCCATCAGGTTCTCGCACCCGCAGCCAAATCCGCCGCGAGCGAATTTGGCTGCGTAGCAAAAGCGCGAGCCTCCTACCTGTCGGCCATAGGCATCTACCCAGGCCGCCCGTGTGTGGGAGCGCCGCCCCCGGCGCGATTCGGGGCCGCCAGATTTTAAAACATCGTGGGATATTTAATGGGGAAAAACAAGTAATCCCACGATAAGATTATCGCCCAAGCTAGCCATTAGCATTTTGACTTATAATTGCCAAGCGGTTTGTCCGACAACCGTAACATCTTCAATTTAAGTCATTAAAATTAAAAAAATAACTATGAGGAACGGGTATGAGAGAATTTTTAAGAAAAATATTGAACTATTTCTTGATTGGTATTTTTGCGGTCATACCAATCGTCATCATCTTACAGATTATCATCTTTCTAAAAGAATTGGTTTCCGACCTATCTAGCGTGATCTACGGCTACTCAGACAGTTACCTATACACCCTATTGTTTTTTTCGCTTAGCTTTACCATCGTGGTGTTTATCGGTTACAAGATCGTCAAAACGGGCAGGCCTTGGGTCATCACCATCTTTGACTATATCATCGAGAAGATCCCGTTTTTGAACACCATATACCGAGTAACAAAAAAAGTGATGAATATGTTTTTTTATTCGCACGACCAAAAAATCGCCAAAGAAGTGGTTTATGTGGAGTATCCAAGCCCGGGTATTTGGGTGCCGGCTTACGTCACCAACCGGTTTGAAAACAAATATGTCCTGTTCATCCCCACTTCACCAAACCCCACCTCGGGTTTTACGGTGATTGTCGATAATGACAAGATTGTTTCTTCTAAAATGAACATAGAAGAGGCCACCAGCTTTATCGTCAGCGTAGGCGTTGATTACGAGAAATCACAAGAAATGGCCTTGCTCGCCAACCATAACTCGCGGTAATAAAGAGGCTTCAACCGCCACCAAATATCCAAGGATATTCCCATAAAAATCAATAACTTTTTGAGTATTACGGCGAAACAACTGAAATGACATTGCACCTTAGAAAGCAGCCAAAACAGGTTATCTGGGAAATGCCCATCGCCTCAGAAAAACGGGTG
>DBNZ01000142.1:0-4631 GCA_002299495.1 Methylococcaceae bacterium UBA659 | reverse complement strand
GAAAAACGGGTGTTATTTGACTTTTAGAGTTCCCTTCACCACCACGGCCCATTGATTTTGTCCAAAAAATTGCTTCCTGTTTTATCCGTGCTGGCCCTGCTCGCCCTGTGGCAGGGCGTGGCCATTAGCCTAAACAGCCACACCTTGCCCACCCCGGCAATTGTCGCCGAAGTGTTCTGGCAAGCGTGCGTCAGCGGCCAGTTGCCTTACCACTTAGGCGTAACCTTACTCAGGCTGGCCGCCAGTTTTGCCGTCTCGATGTCGCTAGGTTGCGCCTTAGGCATTATTTTGGGCCGTAACCCTAAACTCGACGCCTTTTTCGACAACTGGGTGATCCTGTTCCTGAACATTCCTGCCCTGGTCACGATTATTTTGTGTTACGTCTGGTTTGGCTTGGTCGAAAGCGCGGCGATTCTGGCCGTAGTCGTCAACAAGTTGCCCAACGTCATCGTCACCATCCGCGAAGGCGCCCGGGCGTTGGATCAAGACTTGCTGGAAATGGCGCGCTGCTACCGGCTTGGCAAACGCAAGACCTTAGTCCATGTCATCTGGCCGCAGTTGTATCCGTTCGTGATGGCGGCGACCCGCTCCGGCTTGGCCTTGATCTGGAAAATCATTCTGGTGGTGGAACTGTTGGGCCGCAGCAACGGCATGGGTTACCAACTGCATTTGTTTTTCCAATTGTTCGATATCGCCAGCCTGCTCGCTTACACCGTCGCCTTCGTCGCCGTCATCCAATTGCTGGAGACGCTGGTGCTAAAACCCTTGGACATCCGGGCCAGACGGTGGCGACGATGAACGCCATTGCCATCCGTATCGACAGCAAACGCTATCCCGGCCAAACCCAGCCGGTGATCCAGGATTTTGCCTTAAACTTATCTAATGGCGAGTTCGTTTGCCTGCTAGGCCGCTCCGGCTGCGGCAAAACGACGTTACTGAATTGTCTGGCCGGATTAGACCACCATTACCAAGGCCGCATCAGCCCCGCACGACCATCAACCCGCCCCCACATCGGTTATGTGTTCCAAAACCCGCGCCTGCTCCCTTGGCGCACGGTGCGGGAAAATATCGAATTGGTGGTCGCCGACCCGCATCAAGCCGCCGACACCATCGACAGCTTACTAGACGCCATGCAGTTGTTGCCCGTCCAACACAGCTATCCCGAACGGTTGTCGCTAGGCATGAGCCGCCGGGCCGCCATCATCCGCGCTTTTGCCGTCGCCCCGGATCTGTTGTTAATGGACGAACCCTTTGTTTCCCTAGATGCCCCTACCGCCAGGCAAGTGCGCGCACTGTTGGTGCAACTGTGGCAACAGCGCCCGCACACCGTCTTGTTTGTCACCCATGACCTGCGCGAAGCCATCGCCTTAGCCGACCGTTTGGTTTTTTTGTCAACCGCACCAATGCGGGTAGTCAGCGAAATCCCGGTCGCCATCCCCCGCAACGCCCGGCACGACGAACCCACCATTGAAGCCTTCAGGCAACAATTAAAAGAAGCTTATCCTGAGATACAAACCCTGCTTTAACCGCCCAAAACCGATGCAAAAACGGTTGCGGACAACCCCGAAATATTCGATACTTCCAAGCTCTACGCCATAATTTAAGTCATCGTTACGGCCCGTTTGGCCAACCGTCTTGGAGACCCACCCGATATGAACAAAACCACCCTTTTAGGATGTGTGCTTGCGGCCTTGTTACCCGTCACCGCCATTGCCAGCGAAAAATACCCTGCGGCGAATTTTCAGCCGACCGTCATTTACCTTGACAAAGACCTGGCCGGCGACATTGAAGAACCCGCCCAATTTGACCCCAAATACCCCGCCGCCCACTTTCAACCCAAAGTCATCTATATCGACCAAGATTTTATTGCACAACAAGAAGCCGCAGAGCAATTCGACCCTAAATACCCGGCCGCCTACTTTAGACCTAAGGTCATCTACCCGTAAGCACGATTCCCCCCAGCCTAGGTTATGTTAAAATGACCGGCATCGTCCCGATAGCTCAGCAGGATAGAGCGGTCCCCTCCTAAGGGACAGGCCGGCGGTTCGAATCCGCCTTGGGACGCCAAACAAACACCCTGAACCCTGCAAAGATACTGGCAATTACCCGCGCAACCCATAGCTTGTTGCCGTTCATTGGCCTTGAGGCATAAAATGCCCGCTTTTCTCACAGGAGAGCCACCATGTCAGATGAAATTTGGTTTAGAACCGGCGAAGCCACAGTTTTTGCCAGCGCAGGGCAAGGCACCGACGCCATGCCAGAAATTTTAATCGGTAGTGTCAGGGGACCGGCTGGCCAGGCCTTCGCCAATTTAATGGGCCAAACTGCGGGCCACACCCGCATGTTCGCCATCCGTGCCTGCAACCAGCAAGTGCGTCCTGCGACTTTGATGGTGCCGAAAGTGACCATCAAATCCTCCGCTTATGTGGAGCTATTGGGCGGCCCGGTGCAATCGGCCATTGCCGACGCGGTGCTGGACAGCGTCATCGCAGGCGTAATCCCAGCCGAGCAAGCCAACGATTTATGCATCATCGCCATGATCTGGATCGCCCCCGAATGCGCCGCCAACCCCGAGCTCGACCGCAAGGATTTATACCGCACCAACTACACCGCCATGAAACTGGCGATCAGCCGCGCATTAAGCAATTCGCCCGGCATCGACGAACTCATCGCCAACCGCCATAAAATCTTCCACGAAATGTACGACCCGGAAACTGGCGAGTCGCAGTGGTAAGCAACACCCATCTGGACATTGACATTACCAGCCAACGCCTAGCGATAATCCATGACGGTCAAGTGACTCATCAATATCCGGTATCCACCGCAAAAAATGGCCCCGGTGAACGCATGGGCAGCGAACGCACTCCCTGTGGCTGGCACAAAATCCGCGCCAAGATCGGGGCCGGCCAACCGCTTAACCAGGTCTTCGTTGGCAGACGGCCGACCGGCGAGATCTACAGCGAGGCGTTCGGACGCCAATTTCCGCACCGTGATTGGATTTTGACGCGGATTTTATGGCTGAACGGCCTGGAACCGGGCAAAAATCGCTACCGCGAGGTCGATAGCGGCTGGCGTTACATTTACATCCACGGCAGCCCCGACCAATTGCTGGACGGCACCCCGCAATCGCACGGCTGCATCCGCATGCACAACGCCGATGTCTTGGATTTATTTGACCGTATCGGCGCGGGCACGAAAGTTTTTATCCACGCATGAACCCCCGCGTTACTTTTTATTAAGCGAATCTTTTCTGCAACATCTTGGTTTAGAGAAACCTAGCATGAGGCATCTAAAACGTAATTTTGACTTCGCAATCGAACACCCCTTAGGGCGCAAGCAAATGGAGCGCAACCGTTTAGACACCGCCGACGCCCGCGTCAAAGCGTTCATTAATACCCTGCTCAAGACTGTGGGGGATGAAATCACGGAAAAATCCTAGCGCTCTAGTGTAAGAACGCTTCCAATTTTTCTTAAGTTGATGTCTATGGCGGTCACTCAACCGACTCGACTTATTTGACGGGCCGGTTGGTGTTTTAAGGCGGGTACGGACAATGGATCAGTTTTTGCTTTTGTCCACCAATTGGTTGGCCTTGATCCACGGCATCATGCCACGCAACTGCCCTCCGACCACTTCGATGGGATGCTCGGCGTTCAGCCGGCGGCGGGCGGTCATTTCCGGGTAGTTGGTCATGCCCTCGACGATAAAGCGTTTTGCGTATTCGCCGGTTTGGATGTTTTTCAAGGCTTCGCGCATGGCCCTGCGGCTTTCGTCGTTGATAACTTTAGGGCCGGTGACATATTCGCCATATTCGGCGTTGTTGGAAATGGAGTAGTTCATGTTGGCGATGCCGCCTTCGTACATTAAATCCACGATCAGTTTCAGCTCGTGCAAGCATTCAAAATACGCCATTTCCGGCGCGTAACCGGCTTCCACCAAGGTTTCAAAACCGGCTTTGATCAGCTCAACCGCACCGCCGCACAAGACCGCCTGCTCGCCGAACAAATCGGTTTCGGCTTCGTCACGGAAGGTGGTTTCGATGATGCCGGAACGGCCACCGCCGATGGCTGAGGCGTAAGCCAGACATATCGACTTAGCGGTGCCGGAAGCGTCTTGATGGATGGCGATCAAGTCTGGTACGCCACCGCCACGGACAAATTCAGAACGCACGGTATGGCCTGGGGCTTTCGGGGCGATCATGATGACATCTAGGTCGGCGCGGGGCACGACTTGGTTGTACAAAATGGAGAAACCGTGCGCGAACGCTAAGGCAGCGCCTTGTTTGATGTTTGGGGCAATCTCTGATTTGTACAACTGGGCTTGGAATTCGTCCGGAGTCAAAATCATGACCACGTCGGCCTCTTTAACTGCGACCGGGACGTCCTTAACGGTCAATCCGCAGGCTTCCGCCTTAGCGACGGAGGCGGAACCCGGACGCAAACCTACGGTGACATCCACGCCAGATTCTTTCAGGTTAAGGGCATGGGCATGGCCTTGCGAGCCATAACCGATGATGGCGACTTTTTTGGTTCTGATGATGGCCAAATTGGCGTCTTTATCGTAATAAACTTTCATGGTTTCTTGTTCCTTGTTTTTTTAAGGTAAGTAATTGAGCTCTTTTAATAATTTTTCA
>DBNZ01000183.1:2111-2541 GCA_002299495.1 Methylococcaceae bacterium UBA659 | reverse complement strand
AAAAAACCCTAGCAATCCATCGCGATGACTTCTAAGGTGCCATCCTGTTAATGAGGAAGCAAACCATGAGCGACACAGACCTGACCAAATCAGAAATAGTAGTCATGCATCGCATGCCTTCCCACCAAGCCTTGATGAAAAGCAACCGCTGGTTGTTACGATGCGTCTTGTTTCTGATGGCGGTTATTTTTGTCGGCGGGTTTTTGCTGGTCCCTAAGGGTGATTACGAAGCGGTCAAGCAGAAAAATTTCGCTTATGCCGAAAAAAACAGCCCCCGTTTAATGGCGGAAATGGATTCCCTTAAAGGGCAGGTGGTGGGTTTAGTCAGTGGCTCCATTGAGGGAAAATTAAAGTCTTTGGAGACAAGCATCAAGGCGGGTAGCTTGAATGGTTCGTTAGGGACTATCGAGGAGATCAAGAACGACCTTAA
>DBNZ01000183.1:0-1707 GCA_002299495.1 Methylococcaceae bacterium UBA659 | reverse complement strand
ATGTCCCATTTGAAACGACTGATCTATTTTATCCTTGCCTCTTGTGGCTTAATGTTTGCTGCGGTGGCCGGGATTTGGGCCAAGTATCAACAATTGCCATTTAAAGCCATCGTTATGCGCTATTTGAAAAATCTCTAGTCCTTCCCATGACAATAAAAAAGCCGCCTAAAGATTAACTTTGGCGGCTTTTTTTATGGCTAATTAAAAGCTTATTTGCTTTCCAAATATTTGTACAATGCTGCAACCGCTTGTTCTTGGGTGTAACCGGCTTTTTCGACGGCTTTTTGCTTCATGATTTCATCCATCGCTTTTGGCATGCCGCCTTTGCCTTCCGTTAAGACTTGGGTAAACTTGGCCATGTCCAGTTGTCCGGCTTTGATCAGGGCGGTCAACTGCGGGTTGGAAGCGATGTCGTGGCAAGTGCCGCAACCACGGCCAAAAGCGCGTTCGTAGATTTTTTTACCGACTTCCAATTGCTCATCGGCCATTGCTTGGCCAGTTAAACCGATTAAGGCAATACCCGCTACCGCCAATAATAATTTTTTCATAGAGACCTCTCTTTATAAATAAAAGGCTGTAACAATACAGCCAGGTAAAAAAGTTAAACTCCAAAAGGCTAGGGAATTTAACCGGGAAATTCAATGGTTATTTGCAGTTTGTTAATCCATACAGGACAACGACGGCTATTATAACCAATAAGCGGTAACAATAACTGAATGAGGTAATGTCAAAATCACGGTTATTTCGTGAACCTGAACGATTCTATTGAGCGGCGCGAAAGCGGGTCGTTACCTACTAAGCCTTCGCTGTCGATGACCACGGAACGGCTGCCGTTGCTTAACACCGCCCAGTAACATTCACCAGCGGCGGCATGAAAAAAACCTTCTTCATCTGTGATGCCACAATCGACTACGGCATAAATCCCTTGCCAACCCTCACCAACCAGGAACTGAGTGGGGTATTGGGCGTTGCGGCCATTGGCCATCCAACCCCCGCCTTGTGAGGAAAAAATGGCCTGATGGGGCGCCACTTGTGGTAAGCCCCCGTCAAACACCTCAAAGGCCAGCAAGTATTCGCTACCCGCTGGCATTTGGTCGGCCACTAGGGCGACACATCGGTTGCTATCGCGGCAATTCTTAATGACCTGACGCCTAGGCGGGTATGAAAATTCAATGCCCAGTTCTGGGTCATGGTACTGGGTCCATGGGTTATCGGAAACCTTGCTAAGTTGGGCGATTCTGGCTTGGTAGGCGTTTTGCAAGCAGGTTTTTTCTTGGCATTGATCCCGTGTCTTTACCAACCATTGGCGCTGTTGTGATTGGAGCTCATTAACGTTTTCTGATGCTTTCACCGCCGATTGGTAGGCTTTAGCCAGTTTTTCATCCAGTAATGACAGTCCCGTGTCCCCGCAAATGGATTTTTCGACATAGGATGCGGCTTTGGCGCAATCAAAACTGGCGGCATCTGTTTGACCGGAAAGGAAAAAGCAAGTGAATAGGGCGGCGCCTAAGGGCAATGAAATCTTTGTTGGCATGGGCTGAAATCGTTTCTTGTTGGGTTAGGTTCTGCTGGCGTTTTAATAAACAATAATAGCGCTATATGGGTTTTAGGGTCTTTAAAACAAAGCATTGATGTTACGCAGAAACTAATTTTCTCCACAAGATAGAGTGTTTCAACGTGGAAATTTCGGTAATCCCTACAAATCAA
>DBNZ01000133.1 GCA_002299495.1 Methylococcaceae bacterium UBA659 | reverse complement strand
TCGCGTTTGTTGGGGATGTACGGGATGTCGTTGCCGGTATGCCACAGCACCGAGTTGGTCGCCGATTTACGCGACGAACCGGTGCCGACCACGTCGCCAACGTAAGCGACGGGGAAGCCTTTCTGCTTGAGTTCGGCAATTTGGGCTATCGCGTTGGTGATGCCATCACGCGGCATTTTCAGCATCGCCAAGGCATGCAGCGGGATGTCCGGGCGCGACCAGGCATCGGGTGCGGGTGATAAATCGTCGGTGTTGGTTTCGCCTGCGACTTTGAACACGGTGACGGTCAATTTTTCCGGCACCGCAGGTTTTTCGGTAAACCATTCGGCATCGGCCCAGGCTTGCAGGACTTGTTTGGCGTAGTCGTTGCCGGTGCTGGCCTTGGTTTCCACGTCGTGGAATGCATCGAAAATCAACAAGGTATGCGACAAAGCCTTAGCGGCGATGGGCGCAAGGGTGGCGTTATCGAGCAAATCAATCAACGGCGCGACGTTGTAACCGCCGAGCATGGTGCCGAGCCATTCCGTGGCTTTTTCTGGCGACAGAATCGGCGATTGTGTCTCGCCTTTGGCGATGGCGGTCAAAAATCCGGCCTTGACATAAGCGGCTTCATCGACACCCGCTGGGATGCGGTTGGCCAGCAGGTCGAGGATAAATTCTTGTTCGCCTGCTGGCGGGTTTTTTATCAGTTCGCACAGCGCGGCGGTTTGGGCGGCGTCCAGCGGTTTCGCCGGGATGTTTTCGGCGGCGCGTGCGGCGGCTTGCAGGCGATATTGTTCTAGCATGGAAGATTCCTTAAAGTTCAAAAAAGTACGAATTAGGAGCGGGAGCGTTTATTTATGCCGCTACAGCATTTTCTTCGTATAAAAGTTGATATTCTTCATCGGCAAATAGCTCAATATTTGATGGAGGAACAAAAGCGGCTTTACAAAGCAAACGGAATTGAATGGGCGCTTCATGATTCAGGCGTTCCACGGTTAAACGAATTTCCATTTTCCCGATAAGTTTGTGCATATCACGATTTAAATAACGCGGACAATAGCCGACTTTAGTACATTCTTCAGTTTCTAATATCAAGGCAAAACTATCGTAAGCATTCGTCTGTTCTGGTTTCAGCTGTAAGCGTTCGCCTGTCTGTAACCGGGTCAATCTATCAAGGGAGACGCTATCAAGATAACGCAAGCCATGCGCCAAAAAAAATAATTCTATTTCACCGTGTTGATTTATGTCAGGGCAGGGGAAAACACATAACTCATCCGTTGCCCGCTTACCGCCGGATCGGGCCAATAATTGCATAGGTTCATTTTCTACTTCGGGATCGAGAGCTAACCAGCGTAAATAGGCGGGGTATTCGGGGCGTGAGCTATTTAAAATCCGATTGGCAAATAACGGAAACAATTCGCGTGAATAATATTTTTTGTGTAAGTCATACATTCTACCGAAATAGCTAAATCGTGATGACGCTAAAGCCCCTTTGGTATAGGCAAAACAATAGGCGTTATCTTCTTTGGTCAAGCGGCCTACCGTATGCCAAAGGCGGGTTTGCGGGTCTTGCCAAGCGATGTAAAGGGTGTTCATAGCATTGCCTGAAGCCTGGTTTTGTTGAGTTTCAATAGCACTAAAGCGAACTCTACAGCAATTTCGCTAATTTCCGATGGCGGTATTCTGTCAAAAACAGTTTGACATTGCGCATCGGAAACAATTGCCAACTGGTGTTGCCATACCATTGCCGCCTCCGGCCTTTTGGTGGCAAGCCGTTGGTAGACATCCAAGGTCGATAACGGTTTGATTGCGGATTTATTCAAATAAATGGCCGAGCGCGCTTTCTCTATGTAACCGCTGATGTGTCGGCCCTTATCCCGAGTGGTCAACAATTCTTTGCGCTTGTTGTCAGGTTCATTTTGCCCCATCGACGCGGCATGGTCATAGGTAGGAGCCAGATAAATGCGCTGATTATGAGTGATGACCCCCCAATTCTCATGGTGCCGGTCTTGGTTGGCTATCCAAGCATCAAATAATAGATAACCTAAAAAGACATCGAGAGCATTTCTGATCTTATTGTTTGGAGGTTTCCAGTCCAAAGGTAGAAAAATTGACTGATCGCTTAACAAAGCGACAATACGGCCCAAGGTATGATCGCGTACCTTATATCGCTGCTCTGTGGGGTAAGTGTTGTATGCTGTTGATAATAGTTCATTTCCCATAACCAGACGGCCGTCCTTGGGAACAATCATCTTGGTTACGACCCCTTTTTGCTGTTTCCATACTGCAAAGTCATAATAGGCATGCGATAAGCCAAGCAGTTCGGCCAATTCGCAAGCCACTTTTTCAGCCCAGTTTTCGCCTGTATTGGGACGACCTATTTTTAATAAAAAGCCGGTACTGTCTCTTTGCAACCAGTATTTGGTTTTATTTCCTTGCTGCTCAGGCATATCGGGTTCATGGTCGCCAATCTCAATTATTGGGTAGAATTTGCTCATAATTTTAAAGTTTAAATAATGATAATCACCCAATAAATAGCCAAAAATGAGTTCGTGACTCATAGGTTCGTGCTTCACCCCAACCTATATAAACTTCTGGCTTACCCCATCGCCGCCACAATCGC
>DBNZ01000235.1:7237-7770 GCA_002299495.1 Methylococcaceae bacterium UBA659 | reverse complement strand
TCATTGGCAATGGTGTAGCCTGCAATCGCCTGTTGTGCGGCAATGGCGTCGACATGACGGCAACGCTTGCCAATGACCAATGCCAGCTCCCCCTCATAATCAATTTTGTCGGAGACTTTGGGTCTGTGGATGGCGTCCAGATGGCCAATGACGCAGGTGCTTTGCTTGGTGAAAAAAGTGGGGTATCGGGGCTTTTCGCGCCCAGTTTCGGCAATGTGATCGGCATAATTCAACCCGATGCCCAGGTACTTGCCAGGCCTAGGGACGGGCGCATGCAATTTGACTTCATGCAGACCAATGCGCCGTTTTCCGCTCGCAACCAGCCCCTGCATCGCGTCGAAAGCAGGTTGCCCGGCATCAAGAAATGCAATCATGGCAGATGGGATAGACGCATCGCCTAAGCCATCAACGACTTCATCGCCGTCAACTAAGCCCACCCGCGTCAATTGCTTGTGGCTAAAGGTAACCAGTTTCATCGGATTTTTTTTCCTGTATCATAACTATTGCCGATGATTGATTATAACCGACATCCA
>DBNZ01000235.1:0-7113 GCA_002299495.1 Methylococcaceae bacterium UBA659 | reverse complement strand
TGCATCGCGTCGAAAGCAGGTTGTCCGGCATCAAGAAATGCAATCATGGCAGATGGGATAGACGCATCGCCTAAGCCATCAACGACTTCATCGCCGTCAACTAAGCCCACCCGCGTCAATCGCTTGTGGCTAAAGGTAACCAGTTTCATCGGATTTTTTTTCCTGTATCATAACCATTGCCGGTGATTGATTATAACCGACATCCATGAAACGCCATTAAAGGGTTTCGTGGTCGTTGGCGTCTTTGACCCAATGTTCTTGATCTATTCCAAGCTGCTGTGCCTATTGATTTTTTTCTGAATGGCCATGACAGTCTATTGGGATGTCGATAAACCCATTTACTAATCACGAGGAAAACTACAATGAAAGAAAATTGGATAGCCCCTTCTATTTTGTCAGCCAATTTTGCCAAGTTGGGCGAGGAAGTCGATAACGTGCTGGCGGCAGGCGCGGACATTGTGCATTTCGATGTCATGGACAACCATTTTGTCCCTAACCTGACCATTGGCCCGTTGGTGTGTGAAGCCTTGCGGAAACATGGAGTGACGGCGCCAATCGACGTGCATTTGATGATCGAGCCAGTTGACCGCATTATCCCCGACTTTGCCAAAGCGGGTGCGAGCATCATCACCTTCCACCCGGAGGCGTCCGTGCACATCGACCGTAGCTTGCAGCTAATCAGGGAACACGGTTGTAAAGCGGGGTTGGTGTTCAATCCGGGAACGCCGTTGCATTACATGGACTATGTCATGGACAAGCTGGACATGGTCTTGTTGATGTCGGTCAACCCCGGTTTTGGTGGCCAGTCGTTTATCCCGTCAGCCTTGGATAAATTGCGCGAAGTCAAAAAACGTATTGATGAAAGCGGTTTCGATATCCGTTTAGAAATTGATGGTGGCGTCAAAGTGGATAACATCCGCGCCATCAAGGAAGCCGGCGCTGATACCTTTGTCGCAGGTTCGGCCATTTTCGGTAAACCGGATTACAAAAAAATCATCGCCGATATGCGTACTGAATTGGCGTTGGCGGCATAGCAAAAAACACTGAGGGCCGTGCGGTTTGGTTGTTTTCATGGCATATCCAAATGCCAATGACCCGCAGTACGGCCTATTTGGGTATGGCTGAAACAAAATCGACAATATTTCCTGCTTGAATGCGCGCCCCCAACCCCGTGCCCATAACGGCGGATGGGGCGGATCATTTCTTTCGGCTTTTTTAAGCCGACTGAGTCACAAATGCGGACATTAAGCCTAATAGCAGCGATCGGTTAAGTGATAAATTTGACATGTAAACCATTTATGAGAATGTTACACATTTATTAACACCCTGATTGATTTTTGCGTATCATCTGCCGAATTTATCGCGTTTCTTTGCAGTGTCGTTTAAGCCGATAAACAAGTGGATATCCTCCTATTAAGTAAATTCCAACCATCCATAATTTAGTTTTAAGGCCATGACGAGTACGGACAAAGAACAAGGTAATGCTGCCAAGCCATTTGATTTAAAAATATTAAGTGATCTTCTGGAGGCGCATAAAGCGGCTGAGGCAAAAGCCTTTTTGCATGATTATTTGAATTTTCCCAACCCAAAACGGGATTTGCTGTTCCATGCGGCTGAATTGTTCCTCAAGCACCGATTGTTGGGTAGTGCTGAAACCGCTTATCAGGCATCACCCAGTGCTGTCAGTCTGGGTAATCTGCTTGTATTTCGTGGGAATGAGCCTGCCCAGCCAACAAATTTCCCAACAACTGGACCTGAACAATGACGACTCGCACGACATGACAAAACATCTGCGTACGGGCATTGTAAAAAAAAGCACCCGTGACCCTGGCGTGGTCTACATCAGGGCGGGACTTGGCATTAATATTAATCCTCATCATTTAAATGTGGCACTAAACAGATAAAGAAATTTATGAAAAATATGGTTAACGATAATGGCGTTCGTCAAGAAACAGCAGTGCAAAAAGAGGATCAGGTAGGGCAGGCTCGGTTTGCTACATTGGAAGATTTGAAACAATTGCCAGAGTTGCTTGAAAGCAAGCAAGTTGCGGCGGCTCTTGCTTTGGTGCGCTCTTATTTTGCGTCCCCAAACCGGAAAATTAGCGTTGTTTTTCAGATAGCAGAAGATTTTATTAAATATGGAATGGTTGATGTGAGTGAAGAGGGATATCAATCTATTTTAGAAATTGAAAGCTTTAATACATCTGCTTTGGGGCGTTTAGGAGAAATTGCCCAGAAGCGCGGCGATCACCGATTAGCCATTGATTTGTTTAATAAAATAATAAAGCATCAAAGCCATCCCCCAAGCTGGGCATATATTGGGTTGGGGAATTCTTTTGAGTCGATTAATCAGCTTGATGACGCAGTGGAGTGTTTAAATAAAGCATTATTGTATGACCAGCACAACGAGAAGCTATCGTTAAGAATTGATGGTTTGACAAAACAAGACAAGTTGAAATTTTTAATAAACAAGGGCGAGGCATTTCTTAAAAAACAGGAATATTCGGAAGCGCTTCCTCTCTTTATAGAAGCTGCTGCTTTAGATGCCAGTCATATCAAATCCATTTCTTCTTTGATGGATAAGTTTGAGCAATCTTGGTTTAACCAAAAGGAACAGCTTGTCCTTTTGGTTAAAGATCAAATAGCAAAAAGCCATTATTCTCCTGATTGGTGCTATTTAGGATTTAAACTGGACTGTTTAGATGTGGATTTTATTGGTGAATTGATTGTTTCTTTATGCAAGCACGATAAGCGTCAAGAGGCGTTATATTGGCTAAGGTTGTTAGGCGATCTAAAAACGGAGAGCAATAAAGACAGCGTTAAATTTTATTCAAATCGCTTCTTGTCCGCCAACAAAAAAGTTGTGAGAGAAATCCCCCGTTTTTTGACGAATGCATCGGTAAACACCGCCTCTGTAGATATTGTTGTTTGCGTCCATAATGCCCTTATGGATGTCCAATTGTGTTTGAATTCAGTGCTTAAGCATAGCCGCTATCCTTACCGTATTATCATCGTTAATGACGGTAGTGCGGAACCAACCACACTATGGCTTGAATCGTTTAATAAGCGGCATGACAATTGCTCTTTGCTGGTCAATAAAGTTGCAAAGGGTTATACGTTGGCGGCTAATGAAGGATTAAGGGAGTCGTCTGCAGATATGGTTGTATTGTTGAACAGCGATACTATTGTAACCAAAGGATGGCTGGACAAAATCGCCATGTGTGCTTTTTCCAGTGACAGGATTGGGATTGTTGGCCCATTGTCAAATACCGCCTCATGGCAGTCTATCCCCGAAATATGCAACGACCAAGGTGATTGGGCTGAAAATAATTTGCCTCCGGGGCGAAGCATTGAGTGGATGGGAGATGTGGTCGAAAGCTATTCATGCCGAATTTATCCAAGGCTTCCTATACTTAATGGGTTCTGTTTGGCAATAAAACGGGCTGTTATTGATACTGTTGGTATTTTTGATGAAGTTACTTTTGGTAAGGGGTTTGGGGAAGAAAATGACTATTGTTTAAGGGCAGGGAAATTTGGTTGGGAAATGGCGGTAGCGGATGACACCTATATTCATCACAGCCAGTCAAAAAGCTATGGAAACGAAAAGCGGGCTCGGCTTTGTGAGCATGCCGATAGACAGCTAAAGAATAAACACACAGAAGAAGCCGTAAACAATGCCGTTGTCACCCTTCGTTACGATAAAGTGATCGAAGGTGTTAGGGCCCGAGCCCATGTGTTGTGTGAAAGGCATCAATATATGGAAAATGCCAGAAAACAATGGGCTGGTAAAAAGGTTGCTTTCATATTGCCTGCAACAACGGTATCGGGGGGATGTCATGTTGTTTTCAGAGACGCCTTAGCTCTTTTGTCAATGGGGATTGATGTTTCTATTATAAATTTCCAATGTAACAAAGAAGCCTGCGAATATTTCTACCCGGATACTAGCCATTTAGTGCGTTATGTGAATACTCCAGACGATATTCCGCTCGCCATGCTCGATTATGATGCGGTTATAGGTACATTATTCTTGTCTGTGCATTGGATGAAAATGCCTAGCGAATGCCTGCTGATGCCTAGGCGAGCTTATTATGTTCAAGATTTTGAACCGTTGTTTTTTAGAAAAGATTCCGAAGAATATAAGTTGGCATGGGATTCTTATACGCTTTATCCCGACTTGATTCGTTTTACAAAAACAGGTTGGAACCGAAAGATGGTGTTGGACCATATAGGGGTTGACACACATTTGGTGGGTAGCAGTGTTGATATTGATATATATCAGCCAAGGCCAAAACAGGATGGCGTTTGGCCTAATAGAAAGTTGCGCATTTTGGCTATGGTTAGGCCATCTACTCCTTATAGGGGGCCTAAAATGACTATGAGCGTGTTAAAAAATATTTATGATGCTTATGTCGAGCAAGTAGAGATTTGTATCTTCGGTTGTGAAAATGATGATTTAGGATTTAATGAATTGGAGCAAAATTTTATTTTCTTCAATGCGGGCATATTGAATAAATATCAGGTGAGCCGTTTGATGAACGAAAGTGACATTTTTTTGGATTGTTCAACTTTCCAAGCAATGGGGTTGACAGCGATGGAAGCTATGTCCACCGGGTTAGCTGTCATAGCGCCAATTCAAGGAGGAGCTTCAAATTTTATACACCATAATAAAAATGGTTTGTTGGTAGATACATCCGATATGGCCGATTGCATCACTGCAGTTTCAGCTTTGATAGAAGATCATGAGCTTAGGGAAAGGCTTCAAAGGCATGCAATACATGATATGTGCCAGTTTTCTCCCGAGAAATGCGCCTACCAGATAATGGATGCCTTGTTTGGAAACACCATCCTTTAACTCAATAAAAAATATTACAAGTAGATGAATCGTATGAAAAATATTAACATTGGCCTGTTCAATGGACAAAAATTATCGCCTTATCATAGCTTTGTAGTTGAGCGGTTTTTGGATGGCCTGAGTGCCCATGATATGGAAAACAATATAACGGTTTATGAAAATGGTGGCGTAGAAGATTTTCATCTCGTCATAATTCCTTTTCTGTCGAATGGCTCTTTTGCTGACCCGATTAGGGACGTGTTGTCTAGACTTAAAGGCAAGAACTGCATTTCTTGCTTGTTGGTTTTGGATGATTTCGATTTTGTAAATTTTCCTGCAAAGTTAAACGGATTTGCAGATGTTGTATCGTGTGTAAAGGATAGCGATTATGTGCTTGCTTTGGGTGATGCAAGCTATGAAAATTGTTTCCGAGTCAATAAAAACACATATAAATTGTTGCCAAGTTCTTTTGTATTTAATGGCCCGTCGCCTGATGTCCAAGCGAACACCTTATCTAATAAGGCTGGGGGGGCATTGTGCAATTTGGTTTTTTACGGTTTCGGCGGTTATTTAGATGCCGCTTTAGCTATGCAGGATGCAATAAGAAAAGTTAAAGAGAAATATCAAGATACTGTAAAAGTTCAGTGTATAGTATTTAGCGATGATGAAAAGAAACAGGTTGAGCAATATTTTCGTAATTGTATCGATGTTTATTTTGTCGTTTCGGGTTTTAATTCTTTCTTAGGCATGCTTAATCATATAAGAAAAAATAGGCTTGTAGACATCGGGATAGGGTATAGCTTGGATTCGCGTCAGACCAATGCCTGTTATTATCAAGCCATCGATTTTTTAGATATGGGATGTTCGCTATTTTTTAATATAGCCCCAAGCGAGGATTTTGTTCATATGAACAATTGTGTTGTCGCAAGCTCTAATCCGGAAATGTTTTTTGATGACCTTGATGTTTTAATTAACAGTGTATCTTTGCGTAACGCCCTTTGCAGCGGATCAGGCGATTTGCCTGAAAATATATATGGCAAAGTTGTTTGCTATGAGTCCTGGAAACCGATTACTCAAGCGGTGATAGACAATCGCGGAAATAAGCTGTTTAGCGATGAATGGGATGTCTTTTCGGAGCATACTTCGACGGTACTTCCACCGATTATGGCAGGTGTCCAGTACAGCCAATCGTTTGAGGCTTTGCATGGACGGATTATTGGTTTTGCGTTTTTGTTTGGCACTTATGGGAAGCGTTTGACTAATGATATTGTCTTAGGGTTAAGTGATGTGGTTTCGGGACAGACCTTGTTTAACCAAAGGTTTAGTATTGATAAAGTTGAAGATAATAATTGGTACTCGTTCGAATTTTTGCCTGTTGCGGTCAATAAAGGTGAACAATATGAACTCACTGTTGCATCTCAAAATCATGCAATTGACGATGCCTTTACCTTATACACTAATAACAATAAAAACGGGTTCTGCTTTAAGGACGGTGTTCCTGTTGAATATTCCATTTGTGTCAGAATTGTTTTTCAAAAGTGAACGGTATGATATATGTGGTAGTGGCAGATACCCGTACTGGCTCAACAGCATTTCGCAACGGATTGAAAAGTGATTTTTGTGTCATTGGTGAGGTGCTTTGTGCTACAGGCTGGGAGGATCAAGATACTAATTTTTTTTACTGGTTGAATGTGGTGGAGTGTAAATTAATGCGTTTGCCGCTAAGCAAACAAGAAATAAGAGGATTGGTTGAAGGTTGGTTTTCGTATTTGCATGCTAAATTTCCCGATGTACGCATATTGCTGGATGTGAAATACCATGATTTTCATGATCTTTTGGCGTGTCCGCGATCCGTGATATCGTGTCCCGATGTGTTGAGTTATCTTTTCGAATGTTATATTCCGATTATTCACTTAAAAAGGGAAAACAAATTGGAGGCTTCTCTGTCTGGTTTGGTTGCCAGCAAGCGAGGTTTTTTCCATTCTGAAAATGAAGTCAGTGATAATTCTCTAATTTATGTGGAACCAGGTTTGGCGGTAGCCGATATTCAAGGTCGGTTGGATTCGGAATTTTTATTTGATCACTGGCTTCACAAGTATGGCGGGAAAATAGATATATTTTATGAAAATATGTTTAATGGAAACAAGCTTAGTAGCGATACCTATAACAGACTAAAAGATTTTTTCTGTTTTGATTTCGAATTTAATACAACCAATAAAAAAGTTATATCAAATGTTTCCAGCCTAGTTAAGAATTATGAAGAGCTTCGTAGCCGATATGAA
>DBNZ01000239.1:1680-10711 GCA_002299495.1 Methylococcaceae bacterium UBA659 | reverse complement strand
CAAATGGCGGACATCCACCGATGGTTGGTATCAGCCGTTCAAGGCTAATAATAACCCAGATTGCATTTCAGCCTTATCCCAATTCGGGTTGGGTTGCAAGTGGAGTACAATGGCAACCGCTCAGCCTTCGTTGCCACGCTCCGTGCTTATCGTTATACATAAGCCCGATCAGGGATTCACGGAGCCCTTCGGGTAAATGCAAATCCGTTCCAGACGGATTTGTGCCGGGGGGATGCCTGCCAGAGGACAGAGGTCGGTGTGGCTACGCCACGCTTTTTCTGTCTTCTGTCCTCTGAAAGTGGCACAGGCGGTTAATTGCGCTTAAAGTATAAGTCCATAGATTCATATCCTTGTGACTGAATACCGGCATCCACTGCCGCCCTCTTTAGGGTATGCCGGTATGACGACTCTGGAACTGGTTGTGTATAACAATGAATGCTAAGCGTGGAACGATAGGTATTGTTTTTATGGGCTGAGAGTAGTTATGTACAATGTTTTTTTGGTCAGGCTCACACTTGAATAGCTATTATTTTGAGGACACTATGCGATTTTTCCCAGAATCTTCTAAAACCCGCAAACTCGAGCGTGATCTCGACCGTCGCCGCTTAGGCGGTGTGTGCAGCGGTTTGGCGCGTTATACGGGTATCAGCGTCACCGCCGTTCGCTTCGTTTTCCTCGGTTCCATATTTTTCAGTTTTAGCCTGACACTCTGGCTTTACCTGGTGTTATGGATACTGCTGCCGGGCCGCCGGTCATCGGTTTTGGAACTGTCATGGCAACTGCGGCGCAAGGCCCGGCGCCTGGAAAAACTGATCGATACCACCCATGCGCGATTGAGCCTGCCCTCGCCCCAGTTAGCGCTGGAGCATACCCATCAGCTGGTCCTAAGTTTGCTACCCGATTTCGATGACCTGTCTAATCGCAAGGACGCTGAACTGGTCGTGGCTAAACGCACCGCGCTGGAAGAACTGCCGAATATCCTGGAGCACTATCTGCGGCTGCCGCCTTCCTATTCAGAGCGGTCTAGTGGAACAGCGGCCGAGGAACGTTTGGGGGAGGAATTAAACCGCCTTGAAATACTGTTGCGGGGGGTTGCGGAACAACGCTTTTATCAGCGGATTGCGGAAACCACCGAGAACCCGGACGCGCTCGAAGGCAGGTCGCAGAACGCCGGCCTGTTGTCCGTCCGGCAGAATCTGGAATCCCTGCGTCGACGCATCGCGGGCAGGGTTGACGACGAGGTGGAGGGGAAAATCGCAGACATCATGGTTGCGTTGCTGTCGCTGTTGTCCCGCCTCTCACAAAACACCGACGCAACTGACCCCAATCATTACAACGTCCGCCAAATTGCCCACGACTACCTTCCGGGCGCCCTTGAGCGCTACCTTGCCCTGCCGCCCTCGCTAGCCCGAACAGAGCCAGTGACCCAAGGCAAGACGGCGCATGACTTATTGTCGGAACAACTGGACGTGCTCGACCAGTCGCTACGCAATATGCTGACCAGTCTGTATCGGAATGACGCCCAGGGCTTGCTAGTCCACGGGCGTTTCCTGCGCGACAAATTTGTGGAGCATCCGGACGATTGGCTCAAATGATCATGCCGCCACGATGCCTGCCCGCGAGTATGCCTAGAGTTTCCGCGAGTAGTCCGCAGCAGGGCGGCAATTCCCCATTTAAAGCCTTAATATGTGACTGTTTAGTCCCACGATTAACTGGTTAGCTTAAAACGACCGCATAAGCCTTATCGAATTTAGGGATATGGTCGCCCAACCAGTTTTTCACCATTTGCCCTACATCCTCGGTCACGTCCGCTTCGCCGACATGGAATTTTTTCTGTAAATCGGCGCAAATGGCCACCAACGCATCGTGTTCGGCTTTATGGACGCTGTACCCGCCATAGCCTTTCGCTTGCATTTCCCGTTCTTCATGGGCGAAATGATCGACCACATAAGCAATCAAATCGTCCAGTTGCGCGCCGACGTCGACCCGCTCCGCACCGCCGGTCGCCAAATCGTAAAGCCTGTTGAGCTTGCCGAATAAGGTTTGATGCTCTTCATCAGCGAAACCCACGTTTGTGCCGAATTGTTCGGCGGTCCAAGTAATTAATGCCATATTGACCTCTCTTATTGTTTGTTGTTTAACTATAACCGCACAAAAATTATGGATTATATTTTTCCTTGCGTCAATTAAGAAACTTGCCCATAACCGGCAATGGGTTGCTGATGCCCTGAAAAATAAGCCAAAATAGTCCTTTAAAATCATTTGGACATACCGTGCCCCTCTCTGGAAAACAAAAACACATTATCGCCTTATTGGCCGACGGTAAATTCCATTCCGGCACCGGACTTTCCCTGGCATTGGGTATCAGCCGTTCGGCCATCTGGAAACACCTACACGGCCTTGCCGATCTAGGCTTACAACCCGTTGCCGTCAATGGGAAAGGCTACCGCCTGGAACAACCGATTGAATTCCTCAGCGCCGACAAAATTTCTGCATACATAGACCCGTCCGCCAAAAATTACTTGGCAAGCCTTGAAATCCACGATCAAATTGACTCCACTAACCGTTATTTGGCCGATCAGGCCATCTTAGGCCGTCTCGCTTCAGGCTCGGTATGCTTGGCCGAACATCAAACGGCGGGCAGGGGCCGACGCGGGCGGTGCTGGGTGTCGCCATTCGGCAGCAATGTCTATTTGTCTTTGTTATGGCGATTTCCACAAGGCATTGCCAATACCGCAGGACTCAGCCTTGCCGCCGGGGTCGCCGTCATCAGAGCCTTACGGGCGCTGGGCATGGGGCAAATGGGATTAAAATGGCCTAATGACATCTACCATCAAGGCAAAAAATTAGGTGGCATCCTGATCGAAGTGGCAGGTGAAGCCGACGGGCCTTGTCATGCGGTCATCGGCTTAGGCTTGAATGTCTATTTACCGGAACGACAAGCCGTCGGCATTAGCCCAGCATGGACGGATTTAAGCCGTATATCCGAAACGCCCCTAATCGGACGGAACCTTTTAGTCGCCCGTTTGCTGGACTATTTGCTGAATTTGTTACCCGATTTTGAAAATTACGGTCTCGCCTATTTTATTGATGAATGGCGCGGTTACGATTGCTTGCGCGGCAAAAACGCCCGCTTATTTATTGGCGGGCAACAACGCGAAGGCATGGTTTTGGGTGTGGACGACAACGGATTGCTTTTGCTTGGCCAAGCAAACGGGGCAATCCAAGCGTTCGCCTCCGGCGAAGTCAGTTTTCACGACACCTGATGATGAATTTATTAATAGACCTAGGCAATAGCCGCTTGAAATGGGCATTGGCTGACAACAAAAACCTATCCCCCGGCCCTGCCATACCCAATTTCTTATTGAGCGTTGCCAAATTAACCGCAGCCTGGCAAGCGCTAGACCAACCTAAACGGGTTGGGATTGCCTGTGTCGGCAACACCCAGAATCTGGCCTTGGTAAAACAGGCGATCGCAACATTATGGCCGGACAGTCACGTCATAGAATGCCAAGCCAAAGATTCTGGCTTTGGCGTGACCAACGCCTACCAACAACCGCAAAGCCTAGGTGTTGACCGCTGGCTGGCCCTCATCGCCACCCATCAGCTATACCAAGCAAACACCTGTATCGTCGACTGCGGCACCGCCATCACCATAGACTTGTTGACTAAAAAAGGCCTGCATCGGGGCGGGTACATTTGCCCTGGGTTAAAAATGATGAAACAAGCCTTGTTTAAACATACCCAAAACCTACCGCTAAGCCACGAGACCTTCCCCTTAGCAGCGGCCACATCGACGGCGGCCGCCATTTATAGCGGCACCCTTAATGCCGCACTCGGCCTGATTGCCCAAGTGATGGCGCAACACCCCCCCTCAACCCGGCTAATTTTGACTGGCGGTGACGCCGAATTACTTGCCGGACACATGCAGCCTAAACCGCTAATCAATGCCGACCTAGTCCTGTACGGGTTGGCCATTGTCCTAACTGACCAGTCCTCCAATGACCATAATTTTTGGTTCTGACCCCTGTTTTACTAAACCATAGCTATCTACACAAACCGGGCAAGGCAGTACCTTATGCTTCCGGTGTCGATGAAGGTACGCACAGCGCACGGAGCGCAGAAACCGCAGTGTACTGGACGTACATGAGGATTTCGAACACCGCGCAACGCAGCCATCGGACCGCGTAGCCGCTGTTAAAACACGTTCTTAGCCCAGCCCGCCACGAACGGAACGTTAGGTCGTCTTCATGCCATCAGGGCGCGGTGCAGGTCGAAGGACTGCTGCAGAGTTTCCCTAAATAGCCCTATCATCGTAAGAACCGCCCTCCCAAAATTGGAATTTATTACTTAAAAAAATAATTCCTAATGACTTTAACAGGTTAAGAAAAACTCGGCCCCATTCTGCAGAAACTCGCTTTTAAACACTATATGTTGTGCTATTATTACCAACAAACAACTACATATAGATTGTTTACGCATCAATTAAAAATACTTAAGCACCTGATTTTTCGCCATTTAGCCTTTCTTAAACCACTCTCGCCGAGGAAACGCCGACCATGTCCGCCCAATTGCACGCCATCCCCACCGCCACCTCCGACATCCCTTTTCAAGACGCTTCCTTGGACATCTGGGACACCAAATACCGGCTAAAAATCAAGGACGGCACCCCCCTAGACAACACCATTGACGAAACCTACCAACGGGTCGCCCGGGCATTATCCGAAGTCGAGACCGGCAAAACCAAGCAAGAGCAATGCTACAAAGATTTCCTCTGGGCCTTACGGCAAGGCGCGATCCCGGCCGGCCGCATCGTCTCCAACGCCGGTGCGCTAGAACACAAACCGGCGACCTCGACCATCAACTGCACCGTCTCCGGCACCATCGAAGATTCCATGGACGACATCTTGCACAAAGTCCACGAAGCGGGCTTAACGTTGAAAGCCGGTTGCGGCATCGGCTATGAATTCTCCACGCTGCGCCCAAAAAACGCCTATGTGTCCGGGGCCGGCGCGTACACTTCCGGGCCGCTGTCGTTCATGGACATCTACGACAAAATGTGCTTCACCGTCTCGTCAGCAGGCGGGCGGCGCGGCGCACAAATGGCCACCTTCGACGTCGCCCATCCCGACGTGATCGAATTCATCCGCGCCAAGCGTGAAGACGGTCGTTTGCGCCAGTTCAACCTGTCCTTGCTGATCACCAAGGAATTTGTCGAGGCGGTCAAAAACAACCAACCTTGGCATCTGTCATTCCCGGTCACGCAAAAAGAAGCGGCGACCGACCAGATCGACCTGAACGACCCTAACATCATTCGCTGGCGCGAATTCCCTTCCACCTCCAACTACATCGTCAATAAAGACGGCCTAGTCGCCTGCCGCATCAGCAAGACCCTGCCCGCCCGCAGGCTGTGGGACATCATCATGAGCTCCACCTACGACTACGCCGAACCGGGCTTCATTCTGATCGACAAAGTCAACGAGATGAACAACAACTGGTTTTGCGAGAAAATTCGGGCGACCAACCCGTGCGGCGAGCAGCCATTGCCACCCTATGGCTCCTGCTTGCTCGGCTCGGTCAACCTGACCCGGTTCGTGAAAAAACCCTTTAGCAAGGAAGCCTATTTTGATTGGGAAAACTACCGCAAGACCGTCCGCATTTTCACCCGCATGCTGGACAACGTGGTCGAACTGAACGGCTTGCCGCTGTCAAAACAACGCGACGAAATCACCAGCAAACGCCGCCACGGCATGGGCTATCTGGGCTTAGGTTCCAGCGTCACCATGCTGGGCATGAAATACGGCGACCAGGCGTCTTTGGATTTCACCAAAGAGGTCACGAAAGCATTGGCTGTGGAAGGCTGGAAAGCGGCGTTGGAGTTGGCTAAAGAAAAAGGCCCGGCGCCCATTATGGAGAGAGTTTTCACCGTCACCGGCGAAATGCTGCGCCAACGCCCGGAAATGATCGAAGGCGGCTATAAAATCGGCGACCCAGTGGCGGGCAAAATCTTGCACGCCAAATACAGCCGCTACATGCAACAGCTAGGGCGCAGCGAACCGGAACTGGTCGCGCAACTGGCCGAAACCGGCGCAAGGTTCACCCATCACAGCTCCATTGCCCCCACCGGCACCATCTCGCTGTCGCTGGCCAACAACGCCAGCAACGGCATAGAGCCGAGCTTCGCGCACCATTATGCCCGCAACGTGATCCGCGCCGGCAAAAAATCCAAGGAAAAAATCGACGTTTACTCGTTTGAACTGCTCGCCTACCGGCACCTAGTCAACCCTAACGCGATGCCTTATAGCGATGACCCCAAGCGCCAATTGCCCGGCTACTTTATCGCCGCCGACGACATCACGCCGAAACAACACGTCGACATCCAGGCCGCCGCGCAGTTGTGGATAGACTCGTCCATCTCCAAAACTGCCAACGTACCCACCGACTACCCTTACGAAGACTTCAAGTCCATCTATGAATACGCCTACGCACAAGGCTTAAAAGGCTGCACCACGTTTCGCTTCAACCCGGAAGTGTTCCAAGGCGTGCTGGTGAAAGCATCGGACCTAGAAAACACCACCTACCAATTCACGCTGGAAGACGGCCACGTCGTCGAGTTCAAAGGCAACGAAGAAGTCGAATACGACGGTGAAACCCACACCGCCGCGAATTTGTTCGACGCACTGAAAGAGGGATATTACGGGAAGTTTTAACCAGCAGGTTGGGATGAGGCACGAACCCCAACAAACGGGGCTTCGAAAACACCGTCGTTGGGGTTTCTTACGTCACCCAAAATTACAAAACTACTTCTTCTCGAAAAAATAATGCTCGCCAAACTTGCCTTTTAAGGTCATGGCGTTATCGGTTTTTTCCAGCAAGGTAAAGATGTCGAAGCCAGAGCGTCCAACGTAGGGGACTTTTAATTTACCGTTTTCAAGCTCTAATTTTACCGGGGCTTGATTGTAATGGCCGCCTTCGCGGGGTATGTTCAAAATGGCAACGGTATCGTTTTTAAAAACCCAGGTGTCTTCACGCGGGATGGATTCTTTAGCCGTTGCCGAATTTTTGGTGTATGCAAGCTTCCATGTGCCTTGCAAGACATCTGTGGATGCTATCGGGGTGTCGGCATTTCCGGCCGCAGAGAAGACGGATAGTGCTAATACGGCAGACGCTAAGATGCTTATTTTCATGATGATTCCTTTATTGGAGGAAAGAATGGTATGCGCATTATCAGGAGACCTCTTTAATTATTTGACGCACTTAATTTTTTGGGCGGATAGCGGCTGAATTCGCGGCTACTCTTGGCGCGGTTGTTTACGTTAATCCATTAACACAAGCATTATGTCATTAATTAATTCTAATTTAGAAATTTACTGGGATGATTTACCCAGTAGCCAAGAAATTACCCGCCATAACGTGTTTACGCCCGAAAATAAAACAGCGGCGGCAAGTAGGCTGGGGTACGCCTACCCTCATTCCACTCTCACCAACCAGCCATCGCCGCCGTGGCATGTGTTATGCCCGTCGGCGGCGATGTTGATGCGGGCGAAATCGCCGGTGATGCCGGCAGGCAACTGGCCTTCGACCAGAAAGCCTTGGCTTTTCTCGCTGATGGTGACCGCCACTGGCTGACCCTTGACGGTGACAGCGATGCTTTTTGGGTTAGTGCCGGTGGATGCAAGGAAAGAAAATTTCGCTTCTGCGGCCACCACCGCGTTTTGAGCCGGTTGGAATTGGCTGAACTTAGGTTTGGTGCAGGATTTTGAACCGCCGCCCGCACCGCCATAGGCCCAAACCTGGCCGGTGCTTGCCATACCCACGATCAGCAATAAGATGTTTGATGATTTCATGGTGTTACCTCGTATTTTATGAGTGCCGAGCAACCAGCATACCATCGGCAAGGCTGCTGTAAAGGCAGCCCGTTTATGAAAAATCCGTTTGCAATTTTTGCCCTATAACCTTCTGTTCAACTTTTAAGATATCCATGACCATGACCATGACCCATAAAATCAACAAAAAAATCGTCGGCTACAAAGTCCTGACCAAAGCAGACGCCGACGCCGCCAAAGTAGCGGAAGCTAATTCATTTGAAAGCATGCACGAAAAAATGCCGAGGCCGGAAATTTTGTACGGCTCGACTTACAAGATTAAAACCCCGCAATCGGAACATGCGTTGTACATCACCATCAACGACATGATTCTGAACGAAGGCACCCAACACGAGGAGCGGCGGCCTTATGAAATCTTCATAAATTCCAAGAATATGGAGCATTTTCAGTGGGTATTGGCGTTGACGCGGGTAATTTCGGCGGTGTTCCGCAAAGGCGGCGACGCCTGTTTTCTGGTCGAAGAATTAAAAGCGGTGTTTGATCCTCGCGGCGGTTATTTTAAGAAAGGCGGCGTGTTCATGCCTTCATTGGTGGCGGAAATTGGCCATGCCATCGAGTCGCATTTAAAAAGCATCGGCATGTTGACAGAGCATGAACTCAGCAACCATGAAAAGGTGTTTTTGGCGGCCAAGCGCAAGGAATTTTCCGCACGGCACGGCGAAAGCCTGGAAAACAGCGCTGGAGAGTTCCCCGCCCAAGCGTTGCTGTGTAACAAGTGCCAAACCAAGGCGGTGGTGCTGATGGACGGCTGTATGACCTGCCTGAATTGCGGCGATAGCAAGTGTGGATAAATGGGTCGCCTATGTCTGTGGGAGCGCCGCCCCCGGCGCGATGCGGGGCGGCACCCTTCGGCCCGGGGCCTTTACCTGTCGGCCAATAGGTGTCTACCCAAAATGTTGGGCGCACTTTCTTCTGTAAGTTATGTTGTTAATTTGACGTCGCTTTAGATGTCTATTTTACTTTTTAAGGCTCAAGTACCCTGTGAAGAGGGCACCAGCACCCTGAAGAGGGCACAAGCGGATGCCGGAATCCAGAGCCAAGGATGATCACTTTGCAACACATAAGCGATGGATTTGGCTGCAACGCCAAACGATAGACTCACGTCCATGTGGCTTAGATTCCGGCGTCCATGCCGGAATGACGAT
>DBNZ01000239.1:0-1354 GCA_002299495.1 Methylococcaceae bacterium UBA659 | reverse complement strand
TTTAAAGCTGGGTAGCGCTTGATGTAGATGGCGGGATTAATTAGCGGTGGTACCTGGCGTACCGGGTAAGCGCGGCATTTCTTGTTTAGGGAACGGCCCGGTCAAGGAGCCTAAGAACGCGACGATGTCGGCGACTTCTGCTTTGGACAAGTCTTTATCCAATTGTAGCTTGGCCATGATTTTCACGGCTTCATCCAAGGTGTTCACAGAGCCATTGTGCATGTATGGCGCGGTCAATGCGACGTTACGCAAGGTCGGCACCTTGAACATATGTCGGTCTTCTGCCTTTTTAGTCACCTCGGCCACGCCTAAATCTTTACTGAAGCGGTGTTGCGCCTCGAAATACTGGTTGGAATGCGTAGGGAATTTTTGGAACAGGCCCGGGCCGTTGAAAGCGGGGCCGCTGTGGCAGCCGGTGCAGCCGAGTTCCGCCATTTTCTCCATGCCGCGGACTTGTTGTTCCGTCAAGGCATTGAGGTCGCCACCGACATATTTGTCATAGGCGCTGTTTGGGGTAATCAAAGTCCTTTCATAAGCGGCGATGGCCTTGGTGGCGTTGCCTTTGTTGATGCCGTCAAGGCCGAAGGCCGCAGCAAACGCGGTTTGGTAACCTTCGATAGCTTTCAGGCGGGCGACCACGTCGTCCCAGCTTTTCATGCCCATTTCGATGGGGTTGGTAACGGGACCTGCGGCTTGTTCTTCCAAGCTGGCGGCGCGGCCATCCCAGAACTGCACATGGTTGAACGCGGAATTCCAAACCGTCGGCGCGCTACGGCCACCGGTTTGGCCATTGACGCCCATTGAGTTAGGACGGTTGTCTTCGCCGCCCAGCATGGTGTTGTGGCAAGAGGCGCAGGAAACAGTGCCGGTTGATGACAAGCGGGGGTCGTGATACAGCATTTTCCCCAATTCCACTTTCTCAGGCGTATTGGGGTTATCGGCAGGTGCCGGGGCTTCGGTGGGTAAGGTCTCCCAGGCATGGGCGACAGAAACCAAACCGGCCAAGGCCAGCGTGGCTGCGAGCGATCGTAGTGTGAACATGTATCATCCTCCAAGTTATTTTTATGATTTTTAGGTTAGGCTAGGGCAAACCCTTTTGGATTGTAGAATATAAGCCCGGCAAGTCAACGAAATTTGCCTTCGGGCTAGAATCCATTCAGACACGCTTAACGTTATCCTGACAAACCCAGTGGGACAAATGGCTGGATCCAAGGGAAGTGCTGATTAAGCCCCTCGACAAGCCCGGGACGAACGGCCATTGGTGGTTTGCGTTCGTGGTGGGCTTGTCGAACCATGAGCGGGAACAACTTGTTCAGAGTTTCCTTCAATGTCTAAAAATTAACATTGAAATTGC
>DBNZ01000124.1:7220-29968 GCA_002299495.1 Methylococcaceae bacterium UBA659 | reverse complement strand
GCCCGCCAGCCTTTGTGGATCAAGGTGCCGGAGAATGGCGCTTGGCCGACGATATTGCCGGTCAGGCGTATGCTGCTGGCGTCAAAACCTTGCGCTAAGGTGATGGTGGTACCTTCCGGTTCTTTGCGTATGGGTTCTAGGGAAAAGTGTCCGTCCAGCACTTTTTTGCAGCCTGCATGGACGACCCGGGCGGCGACTCCGATATCGGCATCGTTAAACGCGGTGATGTCTTCTTTGATGAAGTCTAGGAACCGGGCTTCGTTTTGCAATAGGTTCAACAATTGCAACGCGGCATCGGGTGTCGCTTCTTTGAGGATCACAGGTGCGGGTGCGGGCGCCTGTACGATTCTCTCGACTTCAACAATTTTTTCAACCACTTGTACCCTGGGTTCAGGGGCTGTCTGGGGGGCTGCGGCTACTGCGGCATGAGGGAGAGGTTTACGCCGCGCCAAGCCAATCACCATAGATAAAAGGAGTATGACCAAAATTAACAGCAACAGCACGACCAGACCGGCCAAGGATACATGCCACAAATCCAGGGTGGTCGGTTGTAAACTCAGGTCTATCGTATAGTTTGTGTTCATGGAGAAATTTTTTCGTTTGAGTTAAAGGGAGGGCGGTCAATTCAGGGTTCGGCATTTGTGCAGGCGCTTCATTTTTAGGTGGTGATGAAAGCTTTGGATATTCAAGCCTGTTTACTGGTCTGATTGACGCGCAGCCTCGGCAAACATCATGCTCTGCAACGCTTTTCGGGTGGTTTGCACTCTTATTTGTTTGAGATGACGGTCGGCGATGGTTCCAGGCACTTTTTCGGCCAGATAAACTTCACGTAATTTGGCCAGCAACGGTTCGCACTGCACCATGATTTTGTCGGTTGCCAGACGGCTGTCCTGCTTTCGGTACTCGGGTTTTTGCAGTTCATTAGAAACGCATTGCTTGTAGTGTAAGTTGCCGTCTTGAATTTTTTTTATGGTACTGTCAGATAGGGTCGTATTATGCCATTCATTTTTTGCATCGTTGCCCCATGCCACAGTTGAAAGAGACAAAAAAATGATTGATAAAATAGGCTGGTTCATGGTTTGTCCTTTAAAATGATTACGGCTAAAGGGAAGATTTTACGACAACCCGTTAAAAATGCGTAATTATTCGGTAAATTTAAGATTACATGAAAAATGCTTTAATTATCGAGTCAGGAAACGAACCCTATGAATTCTTGCAAAAGCCGTCGAAGCCACTGACGGGTGATATAATATCGCTAAAGTGGTTTTTGATAATCCTTCAGCCACTAAATTTAGAGCCATGTTGGCAAACCGGAAGAGGATAGCATGCTTAACCTGAAGTTTTTACCCGCATTGATTGGCGCATTATTAGTCATTGCTTTTGTTGTTTATGCCGCCTTTTATTTTTTCTTCTTAGATTTATTTGTCGATTTATGGTGGTTCCAATCGCTGCAGCTGGAATTTTATTTTTGGCTGAAGCTGCTTTATAGGTTCTTTTTGTCCGGGGCGGTCACTTTAGTTTTTTTTGTCATCTTCTTCTTCCACTTTTGGATTGCCTCCAGTTATCTAGGCATTAATCCCCCAGAAGCAGTCTCAGAAAATTACATCAGGCGGCGCCAATTCCAGCGCTTTGCCGATGCTTTTATGAGCGGGTCGGTCAAGTATTACGCTATAGCCTCGTTTGCTTTGGCATTTTTTGTTGCCATGCCTTTTTACGATCAGTGGGAAATGTCGCTGTTGTATTTTTTTGGCAGTGATTCCGGGGTTAAGGACACTTTATATGGCAATGATGTCAGTTTTTACCTGTTGCATTACCCGATTTACATGCTGATACAGAGGGAATTGTTGGCGGTGGCGATATTGGTGTTCTGCTTGGTGGCCTTGTTATACTGGCTGGAGCACATATTTGTCCCTGGGCAAAGTAGGGAATTCCCGTTAGGTGCGAAAATCCATCTGACGGTGTTGTTGTTTTTTGTGTTTGCTTTTGTGGTTTGGGGGTTTTTGCTTGAACGTTTTTCCTTGCTATACACGGCCTCGCACGAACCCGTCTTTTTTGGCCCTGGCTTTGTGGAAATCCGCTATCGGTTACCACTCATTTGGCTGGGAATCGCCACCTTTTTGATCACGGTATTAACGGGCGGCTTATTTATTTTTTCAGAAAAGCATAGGGTCAAGGCTCCTTTCTTTATTTCTCTAGTTTTGTTCTTGTCTGTATTGGGATTGCCCAGACTGCAAGCAATACCGGATTTGTTGCAAAAATACGTTGTTAACCCGAATCCGATAAGAACTGAAGGCTCTTTTATACAGCATAATATAGACGCTACCTTGGCGGCCTACGGCTTAAATGAAGTTGAGACGGTTGATGTGGAAATCGCATTGGACGCATCTGCCTCAATTGAGGCATGGGAGACTAAGAAAAAACGCTTTGACAACATCCCGGTGTGGGACCGGGAGTTTATTATCGACACTTATCGGCAGCTTCAGGAAATCAGGCCTTTTTACACATTCAATGCGGTGGATGAAGACCGTTATCCCGTCTTGAGCCATACCCGCCAAGTGAATATTTCGGCTAGGGAGGTGGACATCTCCAAATTGCCGAAGTCGGCGCAAAACTGGGAAAACGCCCATATGCGCTATACCCATGGGTTTGGGGCGGTCGTTTCGCCAGCGGCGCAAGATGCTGGCGTGCCGTTGGTCTGGTATTTGCGTGATCTCAATATGCAGTCAGACGTAGGGTTTACTGTCAAGCACCCCGATATCTATTACGGTCAAATTTTTGCATCGGATAGAACCGATTACGCGATTCAACCGAACAAATTGGATGTCGCCGGCATTCCCGGCACCGATATTCTGTTGGGATTCCTAGGAAACGACAGGGGGGGGATTCCCATTTCCTCGTATTTCAGGAAGGCGTTGTTGGCGATTTATTTCCAGGATGAGAGGATTTTTTTCTCCGCCAATATAGTCAGGGAAAGCAAGATTAAATTTCGCAGGAATGTCAATGATCGTGTCAAATTCATAGCGCCCTTCCTGCATTTGGACAAAGACCCTTATTTGGTCATGACCAATGACCGTTTCTACTGGGTGCTGGATGCCTACACGGTGTCGAATCATTACCCGGTTTCGTTGCCGACCGAGGAGTTTTTCGCCGGGGGGGAGAGCCAGCGGCTCAATTACATACGAAACTCAGTCAAGATAACGGTCGATGCGGTCGATGGCGACGTGGAGCTTTATATTGCCGACCCTTCCGATGTCATTGTAAAGGCGTACGACAGCGCTTACCCAGGCTTGTTTAAAAACTTGCAGGATATGCCAGAAGAGCTACGCAAACATCTGCGTTATCCTCGGGATCTTTATTACCTGCAAATGAAGGTTTATGCCAGATACCATCAGACCCAGCCGGAATTGTTCTATGAGCAAGCTGAGACCTGGACTTCGGCCATTGTCCGTGACCAACCGGTTTTGCCTTATTACCAAACGATGGGTTTCGGTAACTGTGGTGACCGTGAGGAATTTGTGATGGTCAAGCCCATGACCCCGGTTAACCGCAGTAACCTCAGCATGATTGGCGTCGCCAGTATATTGGACAAGGCTGGATGCACCGACGAGTATAAGCCAGGGATCACTATCTATAAGTTTGGCGAAAAAATCCAAGTGAACGGACCTGAGCAAATTGAAGCACTGACCCAGCAGGTGCCAGAAATTTCGGCGCAATTTACCTTGTGGGGACAAGCCGGTTCGAATATCAATTTAGGTCGCATGGTCGTTTTACCGATGAAAAACACCGTGCTTTATGTGCAACCGGTTTATATCTCATCGGCCAAAAACCAAATTCCAGAATTAGTGCGGGTGATTGTAACAATAGGTACGCAGACGGTCATGGATAAGACCGTAGAGGCTGCTTTTGCTAAGATTAAACAGAAATACCTTAAAATTTACGGCAATGTCCCAAGTGGTCTTTCACCGATAAACGATAGCCCAGCATGAGCCTGTTAGGAGGGATAACCATACCAGGAAACCAAAAGGTTCCTTGGTATGGTTTAAATAAGGGTTACAACAACTCTTTAAGGCTCAAGTAGCCTTTATAAGCTTCATGCAGTTGTTGCTCGGCTTCTTGAGGGGAATTATTCTTCAAGAAATTGCGGGCCGCTTTGAGTTTGTTGTTGGCTCTTGAGCGTTCGCGGTCGATTTTATCGTTGGCGTTGACTTCTTTGCTGGCGGCTAGGGCGTCATTGATCAAGGCCGCAACTTTGTCGGGTTCTGTTCCGCCCATTAACGCATCCAAGGCTATTTTGGTTTTGCCGGCAACCAAATCAATGGCGTCAGAAGGAGAGTAGGCGACTCGCCCCCCGTCCATTTCGGCAAAGGTAACGGATGAAAAAGAACCGGCTGAGCAAGCGACGGCTAAAGAAAATAAAATTTTATTAAAGGTTTTCATTTCACTAATCCTCTTAGTTGTTATTTTTAAACAATGACATGCTTGAAACACCAAGCTGCAAGCTGCCGGCGGCGATTCTACCACAATTTAAATGTTTTTAGCCCAATCCAATACCTAATTAGCAAGCTGTCTCAGCTAATGACGGTGTTGGCTGAAGCAGCTTGCTTATCAGGATCCAATAAGTCAAGTTGCCCTGGGATCCATGCCGTCAGTTCCAATTTAGGTTATGTGTTGCGATGCAAAAAATTCCTGTCGGTATTAGCAGTTGCCTTTTAGGGGAAAGTGTCCGCTTTGATGGCGGCCACAAAAGGGATGCTTACATAGTAGGCACATTATCCGGGTTTTTTGAATTCCGCCCTTTTTGTCCGGAAGTGGCGATTGGCATGGGTATTCCTAGGCCAACTATTCATTTGGTGAAAACGGGGCAAGGTTTGCGCAGTGTTGGCGTTAAAGACCCCAGCAAAGATTTTACCGAACCTTTGCGAGCATATGCCGAGCAACAAAAAATACTGTACGCAGGGTTGTGCGGATATATCTTGAAGAAAGACTCGCCCAGTTGTGGTATGGCACGGGTTAAGGTCTACACGGGGCGGCAGCCTACCCGGGACGGGGTGGGCGTTTATGCCGAAGTAATGATGCGCAATAATCCATTGATGCCGGTTGAAGAGGAAGGCCGTTTGGGCGATCCAGGGCTTAGGGAAAATTTTATCCAACGGGTTTATGTCTATTACCGGTGGCTAGAAATGATGGCTCAGGGGTTGACCCCACATGCCTTGATTACTTTTCACGCCCGGCATAAGCTGATCATGATGACGCATGGCGATTATCGCGCGTTAGGACAGTTAGTCGCCGGCGTCACCAAAGAAAATTTGCAGGCCGTAGCGGGTCAATACATAAAGCGGCTGATGGCCTTGTTAAAAACAGTGCCCAGCAAAAAAGCCCATGTCAATGTCTTGCAGCATATCCAAGGCTATCTAAAAAAGGAGCTTTCCGCCGATGATAAGGCCGAACTTTGTGAGGTGATTGAACGTTACCGGCAAGGGGAGGTGCCCTTAATAGTCCCTATTACCTTACTAAAACATCATTTCCGAAAGAACCCCGACCCTTATATCGACAACTCTTATTATTTAGCCCCTTATCCACCAGAGCTTAGGCTCACCAACCTATTGTAAAGATGGCAAAAATATTGATTATTGGCTGTGGTGCAGTGGGTGGTCTATTGGCGCAAACGCTAATCGCCAAAGGGCATGACGTGATAGGGGTGCGGCGGCGCCCATCAGCCCAAGCTATGGGGGTGGGGCGGCTCAAATTTCAATATGCCGATATTACTGATGCCAGTCAGTTAGATGGTTTGCCACCGGATGCGGATCTATGGTTTTTTATGGTTTCGGCCGATGAACGCAGCGAGGCGGCCTATAAAAATGTGTATGGTCAAGGCCTGGCCAACTTATTGCGCCGATACGCAAATAATCCCTGTTTTTTTGTCTCATCAACCAGCGTTTATGGCCAGGATGCTGGCGAATGGGTGGATGAGGATAGTCCGACAGACCCACCTGCCATCACCAGCCAGATCATTTGCCAAGCGGAACGGCAAGTATGGTCGGCGGGCGCCGGAAATGTGGTAGTGAGGTGCTCAGGTATTTACGGGCCGAGCCGGCGCTATTTGCTTAACATGGCAACGCAGTCGCCTTGCCTTCAAAAATCCCCCCCGTACTTTACCAACCGTATCCATGAACGGGATTGCGCCGGTGTGCTGGCTTTTTTATTGGAGCAAAAATCGGCTTCCCGATTGATAGGCAATTGCTATTTGGCCAGTGATGATGGTCCGGTTCCCCAATGGGAGGTGGTGTCATGGTTGGCCAAACAAATGGGTTGCCCTGAACCTAGGGTTAAAGAAATAGGCCCCGATGCAAGGCAAAATAAACGTTGCTCTAACCTACGTTTAAAAAACCTTGGTTATCGCTTTATTTATCCTGATTACCGCTCAGGATATAAGGAGTTGATGGGCAATGGCAAAAAAGAATAAAGCGGTTTTTGTCTGTGGCGATTGCGGTGCGGAGCATCCGCGCTGGGCAGGCCAATGTGTCGGTTGTGGGGCTTGGAACACTATCAAGGAAGTGCGTTTAGGTGGCGGCATGAGTGCTTCCAGTGATGCCGTCGGCTATGCCGGGAGCCGGCCTGAGGTCAAGTTGCTGTCAGAGGTCAGTCTTTCAGAGGCGACTAGGATTTCCACGGGTATTTCCGAATTTGACCGGGTCTTGGGCGGGGGCGTGGTGAAAGGGAGCGTCGTCCTGATTGGCGGTGCGCCAGGGGCGGGCAAAAGCACTCTGTTGTTACAAGCCATCGCGGCCATCGCCAGTAAGGATATTGCGGTGCTTTATGTATCAGGTGAAGAGTCGTTGCAACAAATTGCCGAACGCGCTTACCGGTTGAAGTTGCCTACCGACAATATCATGATGTTTTCAGAAACGTCCGTGCAGCGGATTTGCCAGGTATTGGATGAATTGAACCCGCAAGTCCTAGTCATTGATTCGATTCAAGTCATGCAGAACGAGGAGGTTGAATCGGCGCCCGGCTCTGTCTCGCAAGTCCGGGAATCGGCCAGTTATTTGACCCAATATGCCAAACGGCGGCAAGTGTCTGTGTTTATGGTCGGGCATGTGACTAAAGACCAATCGCTGGCAGGACCGATGACTTTAAGCCATATTGTCGACACCCAAGTAATGCTGAGCGCCACGGATGACGCCCGGTTTCGGGTGTTGCGGGCGGATAAGAACCGGTTTGGTAGCGTCGGCGAACTGGGTTTCTTTGCAATGGATAGCACCGGCCTTAAAGAAGTCAAAAACCCTTCGGCCATGTTCTTGAACCGGGCGGAAAAACCCTCTTCGGGCAGTGTCGTGACCGTGCTATGGGAAGGGAGCAGGCCGCTGCTGGTGGAAATCCAGGCGTTGGTGACCGATTGCCAATACGGTAATCCTAGGAGGCTTGCCGTAGGGTTCGACCAAAACCGTTTGGCGATGTTGTTGGCCATATTGTCCCGGCATGGGGGGGTTGTCACGTCACAAGATGAAATTTATGCGAATGTGGTCGGGGGTATTAAAGTATCTGAAACCAGCTCTGATTTGGCGATTGTCGTTGGCATAGTGTCCAGTCTTAAAAACAAAATCATCCCGTTCGATGTGTTTTTTTTTGGTGAGCTTGGTTTAAGCGGTGAAATCAGGCCAGTGGCCAATGGCCTTGCCCGTTTGAATGATGCGGCTAAACATGGGTTTAGGCGGGCGGTGATACCGAAGGCCAATCGGCCTAAGGGTCATATCGGAAGTTTGGAGATTTTTCCGGTTGCAACTATGGCGGAAGCGTTGGAGGTGGTGGCGGGACTTTGAAGCGACTAAACAACTAATCAAGGAAAAACTGCAAGGAGACGTTGTTTATTGAAAGGATGTCGTTTTTATTTAATTTGACGTAGTTTTCGTTGATCGGAATTTTGTTGACGGTAATATTGCCGTTGTTTTTCAGTGCGGACATAAAATAACCGTCCTTGCGCCTAGATATAATTACGATGCCGCTGTTTTCATTGCCTAATCGGGTCATCGCTTTTTTTAAGGCTACGACTTTGCCAATGTTTGGGCCCTCTAAGACCTGGAGACTGGCGTGAGGGGCTTGTTGTTCGTCGTAGGAGCCTTTAAAACTCGAGGAAGTGACTTTTTCTTGTTGTGGCAAAATAGTTTCAGTTTCAGCGGATCCGGGTGGTCCCGGTGTTTCCTGATAGACTAAATCGTGTTTGCCCAAGGTGATGGTGTCGTCATTTTCAAGCTTCCATTCTTTCGTAACTTGACCGTTAACAATCAGAGGGAAATTATCGTTCAGTTGCTTGACCGTGGCGATTTGATCACGAATCACAATAGCCGCATGCGCCGGAGCGACCGCTAGGCTATCTATTTGGATGTCGTTAGTATCGCCCCGGCCAATATGGACGACCTTATCGTCAAACAAATAGGAGTTGATTTCTTTGAACTTAAAATTTACGGTTAGTTTTGCCATTGGGGGAACCAGACACCAACGAAATTTACAGGGATGCGAGTCAAACGGGTGAATTATAGCCTAAATCGGCTTTAACGGTATTAATTACTGGTCAAGAAACGGACGAGCTTGACCGCATTTTTATCCCGTTTGAGAATTTCAAGGGCATAGCCGTGTAAGTTAATGCGGGTTCCGGGTTCAGGGATGGTTTCCATGAATTCTATGATCAGGCCATTCAGGGTCTTAGGGCCTTCAGTGGGTAGTTCCCATTGCGTGATCCGGTTGAGTTCCCGGAGGGTAATGCTTGCGTCCACCAGATAACTGCCGTCGCTTTGTTTTCTTACGGCGATGTTTTCATCGGTAATCAATTCGCCAACGATTTCCTGCAACAAATCGTCTAGTGTCACCAGGCCTTGGACGTCGCCGTATTCATCAACAACCATGCCAATGCATATCTTCTCATTCTTGAATCTAAGCATTTGCGTATGGACAGGGGTGCTTTCTGGTATAAAAACGGGTTTGCTTAACAAGCCGATAATATCCTGCTTGTCAAAGCCAGGATGCCCACAGTGCATCAGCACTTTTCGGATATGCAAAAAGCCGATCACCCGGTCAATGCTTTTTTTATAAACCGGCAAGCGGGTATGGGGACTGTTATAGATTTTCGGGATAATGTCTGCGACCGGTTCATCAAGGTCAATGCCGACAATTTCATGTCGGGGTGTCATGATGTCTTCAACACTGGCCGATTCTAAGTTAAGAATGCCCAGCAGCATGTTTTGATAACGCGATGGCATTAAATTTTCAGCAGCGGCGATGATGCTTTTGAGTTCGTCTGTGTTCAAAGTTTCCTGTCGGTGTTTTTTTAGGTCAACCCGAAATAGCCGCAACAACAGGCTAACAAACAGGTTTATGAACCATACCACGGGATAAAGCAGCTTAAGCAATGGGGTGGTGTAAATCCACGCCGAAGGGAAGGCCAGCATTTCCGGCTTAATGGCGGCCAAGGTTTTAGGCGACACCTCCGAGACAATGAGCATGGACAGGGTGAGTACGATAGCCGAGATGGCGATCGCCGATTCTTCCCCGGGAAAAAGCCGGATGGCGATGACAGTGGTGATCGAAGCGGCGAAAGTGTTGGCTAAATTATTGCAGAGCAAAATTAGGCCTATCAAACGGTCAGGGCGTTGCAGAAGATGATGAGCCTTAGCGGCCCCGAAGTGGTTCAGCTTGACAAGATGCTTGAGGCGGTAGCGGTTTAGTGTCATTAACGCGGTTTCTGAGCCGGAAAAAAACGCGGACAGAGCCAGCATAATGGCAAGTATGCCAAATAGCATGCTAAGGGGTATATCGTTCAACGAGGGTCTCTTGGTCTGTTTTGGAAGTGTTAGTTTCTATAGCCGGATTTTTTTGTCAAGTGCCATTTTTTGTGCTATTGGCGATTTGTTTGCCGCAACGCCCGTTAAAAGAACGGATGGAAAAAGATGATTTCCAATGAGTAAAAAAAAAACTTATAATACCGCCCTTTAACTAGCATATAACCATCTTTGCCTCACTCCCACTGGTTTGGGGGGAGGCTAATACCACAAGGAGAATTGAATGCGGCATTATGAAGTCGTGTTTCTGGTCCACCCTGACCAGAGCAGTCAAGTCCAAGCAATGATAGAACGTTACCGCGCCCTCGTCGAAAGTGCCTCGGGTGTTATTCATCGCTTGGAAGATTGGGGGCGGAGACAATTGGCCTACCCAATTAAAAAAATCCATAAGGCGCATTATGTGCTTATGAATATTGAATGCGACCAAGCTACTTTGGCGGAGTTGGAAAGTGCGTTCCGTTTCAATGACGCCATTTTGCGAAGCATGACATTGTTGCAGAAGTGTGCCCATACTGGGGCTTCAGTCATTGCCCTGGAAAGCTCAGAGGAAAACAAAGCCTCGGAGCATAAGTCAAGGGGCCATGTAGCGAAAGAAGTAGCTAGCCCAAAGGCAGGCGGGGACACAAAGATTGGCGATGGACTCATTGAATCTGAACAGATTTCGGCGGAATAAATAAGACGCGGGTAGCAAGAGGAAAAACTATGTCACGTAACATTAGGCGTAAAAAAATTAACAAAAACGGTGGGGAAGAGCATTCCCAATTCGATTATAAGGACTTGAAATTGCTGGCTGGCTATATTACCGAAACAGGCAAAATAGTGCCTGGTCGTATTACTGGAACCAGTGCAAAGCAACAAAGGCAATTGTGCGCTGCAATCAAGCATGCAAGGCATATCGCCTTATTGCCTTTCTGTGACGCACACAAATAAACAGCGGCTTAGTTGGAGTTGGGATGGAAAGGTTTGCAGCATTTATCATGCGCGGAAGAATTCATGCCATGTCCGCCGCCTCGGCTTTGGCCTTGATTTCGTTGTTTTTCCCGCCCATTAGCATACTTAGTACAGGCGCGGTGGCTTTGGTGACATTAAGGCTTGGGGCTTATGAAGGGCTATGGGTGTTGGCCTGTTCAAGCCTGGCTGCCGGCTTATTAGGCCTTTTGTTGTCAGGCAGCTTCCAATTTGCTTTGTTCTATGCATTGATTCTTTGGTTGCCGGTCTGGGTCATTGGTATTGCGTTAAGGGAGGGTGGGCAACTTGCCCTAGCGGTTGAAATCGCCGTGTTGATCGGCGTGGTCGGGGTTTTGGGTTATTACCTTTATGAACCCGAGGTCGCAAATATGTGGCTAAACATTTTAAAGCTCATGATGCCCGCGGATGCCCCCATCGATGCGGAGGAAAGATTGGGCGTTATAGCCCATTACATGACCGGAATAGCGTCGGCCGGCACCATAACAAGCCTGGTTTTAGGGCTGTTTTTGGGGCGTTGGTGGCAGGCGATACTCTACAATCCCGGCGGTTTTAAGCAAGAGTTTCTGGCCCTAACCGGCCATTCCGTGATTACCGTGGCAAGTGTGGCAACGTTCCTAGTGGCGGTCATCAGCCAAGGGCTTGTTTCAGAAATAGCTTGGAATGCCGTTATTGTCTTATTCGTCCTTTATGCGTTGATTGGATCGGCGGTAATGCACACTATTTTTGCAGCCATGAAGCTGGCCAAATATACTGTCCCGATGTTTTACATCACGTTATTTTTGATTCCCCACGCTATGTTGCCGGTTGCATTGATAGGTTTATCGGATTCTTGGCTGAATCTACGAAAAAAACATTCAAAATCGAACACGCTGTAAGCGTAAAAAATATAGGTATTGACGATGGAAGTGATTCTTCTTGAAAAAGTGACTAACTTAGGCATTTTTGGCGATAAAGTTAGCGTAAAAAATGGCTATGCCAGAAATTATTTAATCCCGCAAGGGAAGGCGACGGCTGCGACCGCAAAAAAAATTGCAGAATTTGAAGCCCGTCGTGCGGAATTGGAGAATATAGGTCTGGAAAAATTTCAAGCCGCCCAAGCCCGGGGTGAGAGACTGGCCAAATTGGAAATTTCCATTGCCCATAAAGCGGGCGAAGAAGGTAGGCTGTTCGGGTCCGTAGGGGCGCATGACATTGCCGAAGCCATCACGGCCACAGGGCTGGAAATAGGCAAGCATGAAATTCGGATGCCACACGGCGCAATCCGGCACATCGGCGATTATGATGTCGATATTGCCTTGCATACCGATGTGGTCATTACCTTGTCGATTAAAGTCGTAGCCGAAGGCTAATTTCCTGTAGGCGTTAAATGCCATCCGGGTTCTAATCCTGCCAAAAAAACCAAGGACGCTGGTTCGCCTTGGTTTTTCCTTCGCCCGTTTGCAGTCATGTGCAATTTTCCGGTTTTTGGTCAGCCCATAAAGTAATATGCGTGTCATCTACAGCGCCCTGTTTTATTGGTTGTTACCGCTTCTTTTTTTGCGCCTGTATTGGCGCAGCTTTTCCAATCCAGCATACGGTCAGCGTTGGCAAGAACGCTTAGCCATCTATCCAGAGCCTGCAGAACATCAGGTTGTTTGGTTTCACGCGGTATCGGTCGGCGAAGTGGAATCGTTGGCGGCCCTGGTAAATCGCCTGCTTGACCGATTTCCGGCGCAGCAGGTGCTTATCACGACGACGACGCCAACCGGTTCGGCCCGGGTACAGGCTTTGTTCCAAGGCCGGATCGCCCATGTATACCTACCCTACGATACCCCTGATGCCATAGGCCGTTTTCTGCGCCATTTTAGGCCACGGTTGGCGGTGATCATGGAAACTGAAATATGGCCAAACCTCTATGCGGGATGCGCTAAAAACGCCATACCCCTTTATTTGATCAATGCCCGATTGACAGAAAAATCAGTCCGCGGCTATCAAAAGATTGGGTTTTTGGTTCGTCCAGCGTTGTCCCATGTCAAATTGATTGCCGCACAAAGCCAACAGAATGCCGAGCGTTATCTAAGCATCGGCGCCCTGCCAGGGAGGGTCATGGATATGGGCAATATCAAATTCGACATGGCCATTTCCGCTCAGCTGATTGCACATGGCCATCAAATAAAGGATAGTTTGTTCGCCGGACGCTATGTCTGGTTGCTTGCCAGCACACATGAGGATGAAGAGAGGCAATTACTGGGCAGTTACCGCCAGTTAAAGCAACGGATTCCCGAATTGTTGCTGGCCGTTGCGCCCCGCCATCCCGAGCGGTTCCAGCCGGTTAAGGAATTGTTTTTGCAGGCGGGTTTCAGTGTTGCGGCCAGGTCGCTTGCAGATGCCTGCGAAAAAGCCACCGATGTTTACCTAGTGGACACTATGGGTGAGCTGAAACTTTTTTATGCCGCAGCAGACGTAGCGTTTGTCGGGGGTAGTCTAGTACCCGCTGGCGGGCATAACATATTGGAGCCGGCGGCAATCGGCACACCCATCATAATCGGGCCGTGGATGGGTAATTTTAAAGAAATAACCACGGGTATATTGGAGAAAAAAGCCGCCTTACAATGTCAGTGCCTAGAGGATATTGCCGGTCAGGTTTATGGTTTGTATGCTAACACAGAGTTTGGGCGTGGACTTGTCGCAAACGGGAAGTCTTTTGTTTTTGAAAATCAAGGAGCTACGGAAAAAATAATGGATTTGTTGGCGGTACATTTTGCCACCTAGGCAAGGCTTAAGCTGGCTTCATAACCTTTTAGGCAGGAATTTTTCATTCAATTGCAAGGTAGAGAGAATTATGGATAAAAAGCTGATGTTGTTGTTGTTGCTAGGATTGCCGGTGGCCAGTAGCCAGGCGGCGGCACCTAAGGTATCAGAAAAAGTGTTGGGCAACGGCTTGAAGGTGTTGGTTAAAGAAGATCACCGGTCGCCGGTGGTCGTGTCCCAAGTTTGGTACAAAGTGGGTTCAAGTTACGAGCCGGGCGGTATCACCGGCATTTCACACATGCTGGAACACATGATGTTTAAAGGCACGGAAAAACATGCTGCCGGGGAGTTTTCCCGTATCATCGCAGAAAATGGTGGTGAAGATAACGCATTTACCGGACGCGACTTCACGGCCTATTTCCAAACCATGGAAGCCTCGCGGTTGCCAGTCAGTTTTGAATTGGAATCCGATCGGATGCGCGCCTTGCATTTGCTGGATGAGGAGTTCCAGAAAGAAAGAGAAGTGGTCACCGAAGAACGCAGGATGCGGACAGACGACAATCCCCAGGCAAAAACGGGGGAACATTTCAATGCGGTGGCTTTCACCAATAACCCGTACCAGCACCCGGTGATTGGATGGCCTGCGGATATTGCCTCCTACACCGTTGACGATTTAAAAGTTTGGTACCAACGTTGGTACGCGCCTAACAATGCCATTTTGGTAGTCGTTGGCGACGTGGAAAGCGCATCGGTATTCGAGCTGGCGGAACGTTTTTTTGGCCCATTAAAACCTAGCGACATCAAGCCGCTCAAGCCGCAAACAGAAATCGAACAGCTAGGCGTCCGCAGGTTGACGGTCAAAGTGCCGGCTAAATTGCCTGCCGTGGTGTTGGGTTACAAAGTCCCTTCGTTAAAAACCGCAAATCAAGAATGGGAGGCTTATGCGTTGGAAGTTCTGGCGGGGGTTCTCGACGGCGGCAGTAGCGCACGGTTAAGCAAGGAATTGGTGCGGGGCAAACAAATCGCCGTGTCAGCGGGGGCCGGTTATGGTTTGGCTTCGCGGATGTCGGATTTATTTGAACTGGAGGCCATTCCGGTCGAGGGTAAAAGCGTTTATGAGCTTGAATCGGCGCTGAAAGGCCAGATAGACAAGCTAAAGCAAGAGTTAGTGGGTGCCGAGGAGTTACAGCGCATTAAAGCCCAGGTTTCAGCCGCTGCGGTTTATGAGCGAGATTCTAATTTTTACCAAGCCATGCAACTGGGGATGTTGGAAACGGTGGGCTTAGGGTGGCAGAGGGCTGACGAGTATGTCGCTAAAATCAAACAAGTCACGCCAAAACAAATCCGCGAAGTGGCGCGTAAATATCTATTGGACGACCGTCTGACCGTGGCCTATCTTGATCCCCAACCCATGGAAGGGCAAACCAAAAACGAAAAAACCAAATAACAGTCGGCGCCGTCGTTACAAATCAGTAGACGATACAGGTGAGGGGTTTTTATGGCAAAAATACGCACCCATTACGATAACTTGAAGGTGACTCGCAATGCGCCAGATGCGGTAATCAAAGCGGCTCATAGGGCTTTGCTGCAATCGCACCATCCAGACAAGGCCGCCGACAAGCCTAGGGCGGAGAAGATTGCGCGGATCATCAATGAAGCCCGCGATGTCTTATTGGATCCGGTACGCAGAAAGCGGCATGATGAATGGATACTTGAGAAAGAACGCCACTGCCTTCAAGAACGGCCAGCAGAAAAAAAAGCCACGGTTGTCGAGCGGCAAGCCATCGGCAAATTTGTGGCGGCCACCGATGGCACCGCCCTAGATACGGAAACGGGTTTGATGTGGTGCCGTTTTGTCCTAGGCCAAACTTGGCGGGTTGATAACGTGATTGAATCGGCCAAACAATTTACCTGGCAAGCCGCATTGGAGGCGGCGCAGGAATTTAACCGGCAAGGTGGTTTTGCCGGGCATCAAGATTGGCGTGTGCCGAGTGTCAATGAATTGAAAACCTTAATCGAAAATCGCCCGCCAAAAAACGCCGACGCTATCCATTTCATCGATGACCGAGTGTTCCCAGGCAACCCGCCGTGGGTTTGGTCGTCGACGCCCTATGCAGGCTATGGAGGCGGGGCTTGGTTTGTCCACTTTAAGGGTGGCGAAGCCATTAACGAGGATACTCATCTTGCCAGAGCGGTGCGATTGGTAAGGGATAACACGGCGGCATAAAGGCCGGTGCGTGAATTTTAAAAACTAGCCAGGGGCAAATTGATGCGATTTTATCTTTACGGTTTCATGTTGTTGATGGGCTGCCAACCCCTATGGGCGGCGGCAAAAATAGATCATTGGCAAACCAAGCAAGGCAGCCGGGTTTATTATGTGCAAACCGAAGGCTTGCCAATGGTTGATATTCGAGTCACGTTTGACGCGGGCAGTGCCCGCGATGGCGATCAGTTTGGTGTGGCGGCGTTGACCGCTGGCATGCTGGATACCGGTGCCGGCAACTGGGACGCCGACACGGTTGCCGAGCGGTTTGAAAGCATAGGCGCCGAATTCAGTGCCGGGAGTTCCATGGATACGGCAACGCTTTCGTTGCGGACGTTGACGGAAAAACCATTGTTTGACAAGGCCTTGGAAACAATGGAAGTGATCTTGGTGCAACCCCGTTTTGCCGCGCCAGACTTTCAACGCGAAAAAAAACGGACGTTGGCCGCCATCAAACAACAGGAAGAGTCACCCGGTGCAGTGGCCAGTATCGCTTTTTATAAGGCCTTGTATGGCAGCCATCCCTATGCTCACCCGGAATCAGGCACCCTCGCCTCAGTAGGAGCCTTGTCGGCAGATGATCTGAAAAGGTTTTATCAGCGGCATTATGTGGCGGCAAATGCCCAGGTGGTGATCGTCGGTGAGCTTTCTAAGCAGCAAGCCGAACAAGCGGCAGAAAAATTAATGGCTGGTTTGCCAGTCGGCCAAAAGCCAGCGGCACTGCCTGAAGTAGCCATGCCAGCACACGGCGGCAACACCCATTTGCCGTTCCCGTCCGCGCAAACCCATATCCTAGTCGGTATGCCGGGTATCAGCCGCAAAGACCCCGATTATTATGATTTATACGTTGGCAACCACATCCTAGGAGGCGGCGGCCTGGTTTCGAAATTGTTCAAGGAAATCAGGGAAAATAGGGGGTTGGCCTACAGCGTGTCCAGTGCCTTCGTGCCTTTATTGAAACCTGGGCCGTTTTTGGTCAGCCTACAAACCCGCAATGACCAAACGCAACAGGCGTTGTCGGTATTGCACCAAACCTTGGCCGATTTTATTGCCAATGGCCCCACGGAGGTGGAATTGTTGGCGGCGAAGAAAAATATCACCGGCGGTTTTGCGCTACGTTTCGACACCAACAAGGAGCTGGCCAATTACGCCAGCATGATCGGCTTTTATGATATGCCGTTGGATTATTTGGACACTTTCAGAAATAAAATTGAAACGGTGACGGCAAAATCTGTCACCGATGCGTTAAAACGTCATCTTGATCCAGCGTTATTTCAGACCATAACCGTCGGACAGGGTGGAAAATAAGCTTAGAATAATCGGCGGCATATGGCGCAGCCGCCAACTCCGCTTTCAAGGCATACCCGGTTTACGCCCCACTCCCGCCCGGGTACGGGAGACCCTTTTCAATTGGTTACAGTACGACATCATGGGTAGCCGCTGCCTGGACTTGTATGCAGGCAGTGGCGGCTTAGGGTTTGAAGCGGCTTCAAGAGGCGCCAAAACAGTCGTTCAAGTCGAACATAATCCACTGGCCTGCCAATCATTAATGGCCAACGCCAAACTATTGGATGCCCGCCAACTCAGTATACAAGCCATTGATGTAACGGCTTATCTAGCGGTATCCGGCGAACCGTTTGATATTGTTTTTTTAGACCCCCCGTTTGGGCAAGGCTTGGTACAAGCTGCTTGTCGACTTTTGGAACAGCATGATTGGCTGGAACCCCGCGCAAAAATATACGTGGAAACGGAAAAACAGCTCAGACTGGACGAATTGCCTAAAAACTGGAGGCTCATCAGGCATAAAGTTGCAGGGGCTGTTGCCTACCGTTTGTTTTCCAGGGAAGAAAATTAGTGGTTTATAATTTGTTCATTTTTTGTCTATCTTTTGTAAAGGCTGCCCCGGCATGTATACTGCTATGCTCTCTTTCTTTAAGATTAAGGCGAAGCATGCCAGATAGTTTCAGGGTATGGCGAGCAAACCTATTCTTCATAAACCATCACTATGAGCAAAGCCGATAAGCAAGGTCATTATTTGATTAGTACCGTAGCGAAAAAGTCTGGTCTCAAATCAGAACTGGTGAGGGCTTGGGAGCGGCGTTACCAGGCGGTGGTGCCGGCGCGGACTGCGGGTGGCCATCGCGTTTATACAGAGTTGGATATCGCCAGGCTAAAGTTATTGCACCTTGCAACCAATAACGGCCACAGCATCAGCCAAATAGCAAGATTGTCACTGGATGATCTGAAAAGCCTATTGAAAACAGAGGAAACGACCCGGCAGTTAGAATCCCGGATTGAAAAACTGAATTTGAACGATAAAAAAATCCTCGCGGAAGAGTATATCGAGAAATGTTACGCCGCTGTTTTGGCATTTGATGCGATGGCCTTGGAGTCCCATTTTGAAAATGCCATCGTAGCGCTGGGTACCGGTGAGTTTATCGAGCAGTTGTTGACGCCATTGCTTACCATGATTGGTGAACGCTGGAAAACCGGGGAATTAAGGCCTGTCCATGAACATATGGTTTCAGCGATCATCAGGTCGCTAACCTACATATTACGCAATAACGCCCCTCCCGCAAAAAAATCCCCCAATATGGTGGTGAGCACGCCGATTGGCCAAATGCATGAACTCGGCGCGTTACTGGCCGCGATTATGGCGGAACTGAAAGGTTGGCGGGTCACCTATCTGGGGGCGAACCTCCCTGCCGAAGAAATAGCCGCAGCAGTCAAATACACCGATGCGCGAGCAGTGACCATTAGCATCAGCTTTGCCACCGACGACCTGGTCATTTCAAAAGAGCTAAGGCGGTTAAAAAAATTTTGTGGTTCCGAGGTTGCGTTGATTGTGGGCGGGAGGGCTGCGCCACATTACCAGGCGTTACTTGATGAAATTGGGGTGCTGAACATTACTGGCTATGGGCATTTTCGGGAAATTCTAGACCAACTGGAATCATCCCCCCGCCAACCAGACTAGGTTCTGGAAGCAGCAGCGCAAGGAATTTTTGGGATAATAAAAAGCTTGACGCATTACGCTGGATCAAAATAACCCGGAAACCACTCCGTCGCCGTCGATATCAATGCGTTCGGCGGCGGGGTTTTTTGGCAGGCCCGGCATGGTCATCATGTCGCCGGCGATGGCGACCACAAAGCCGGCGCCGTTGGCTAGGCGGACGTCGCGGATTTCCACGGTGTGCCCGGAGGGTGCGCCTTTTGCGTTCGGATTAGTGGAGAAAGACGCCTGCGTCTTGGCCATGCAAATCGGAAAATGGCCGTAATCGGCCTGCCAGGCCGCCAATTGCGCTCTTACGCCGGCATTAGCGGTGATACCGGCGGCGCCGTATAACTTGGTGGCGATGGTCTCGATTTTCTCCCACAGCCCTAAGCTTTGCTCATAGACGTAACGGCATCCAGGCTCACGGCTGTCGGCTAAAGCCACCACTTGCCACGCCAGGTCTGCCGCCCCGGCACCGCCTTCGGCCCAGTGCGTACAGACCACGCTGGCGGCGCCGATGGCCTGGCATTGGGCTTGTAACAACGCCAGTTCCGCTTCGGTGTCGGCTGTGAAAGGGTTGATGGCGACCACGCAGGGGAGGCCAAAATGGCCGGTGATGTTGCGGTAATGCCGTTCCAGGTTGGCAAAGCCTTGCCCTAGTGCCGCCAGGTTTTCTTGATCCAAGGCGTCCTTGGCCAGGCCGCCGTGGTATTTTAACGCCCTCACCGTGGCCACCAGCACTACCACCGAGGGTTTCAGGCCGGCCATGCGGCATTTGATGTCGATGAACTTTTCCGCCCCTAGATCGGCGCCGAAGCCGGCTTCGGTGACGGCGTAATCGGCCAGTTTCAGCGCGGCCCGGGTGGCGGTGACGGTGTTGCAGCCGTGGGCGATGTTGGCGAACGGGCCGCCGTGGATAAGGGCAATGTTATTTTCCAGGGTTTGCACCAGGTTGGGTTTGATGGCGTCTTTCAACAACGCCGCCATGGCCCCGTGGGCGTTCAGGTCGCGGGCATAGACCGGGGTCACTTTGTCGGATTGGTAACCGATGACGATGCGCCCTAGGCGCTCCTTCAGGTCAATGCGGCTGGTGGCCAGGCACAGGATGGCCATCACTTCTGAAGCCACGACGATGTCGAAGCCGTCCTCGCGCGGGTAGCCGTTGGCCGCCCCGCCTAGGCCGACGACGGTGTGGCGCAGGGCGCGGTCGTTCATGTCGACCACGCGCCGCCATTGGACGCGGCGCGGGTCTAAACCTAAGGCATTGCCGTGGTGGATGTGGTTGTCGATCAGGGCGGACAGAAGGTTGTGCGCCACTCCGATGGCGTGGAAATCGCCGGTGAAGTGCAGGTTGATGTCCTCCATCGGCACCACTTGGGCATGGCCGCCGCCGGCGGCGCCGCCCTTGACGCCGAAGCACGGTCCCAGCGACGGTTCGCGCAGGCAGATGATGGCCTTCTTGCCCAGGCGGTTGAGGGCGTCGCCTAAGCCTACCGTGGTGGTGGTCTTGCCCTCGCCGGCCGGGGTTGGGCTGATCGCGGTCACTAGGATGAGCTTGCCGTCTTCGTGGTCATTAAGGCCGTTGATGTAGTCCAAGGACAATTTGGCCTTGTAGTGGCCGTAGGGGTCTAGGTGTTCGGCGGCGATGCCATAGCGTTCTGCGGCCAAGGCGATGATCGGTTGCATCTTGGCGTGTTGGGCAATTTCTAGGTCGGTCATGGGAGTTCTTGGTTAAAAAATAGGTACAAGTGGGGTTTGCGGGGCTAAACAAAGGTTAGGTGCGCCAGTTGTGAATGGGAATAAACCATTACGGGAATAGCGACGCCGGTTTTGCTCTAGGAATCTGGGCTTTTTGTTCGGCGGCAACAATCCACCCCCCGCCCATAGCACGGTACAATTGGATGGCGGCGGTTAAGGTATCGCTTCTGGCTTGGACCAGGTCTATTTGGCCTTCGAAATTCTGTCGGAGGGCGTCTAGCACTTCCAAATAAGACGAGTGGCCTTCGTCATAACGTGCATGGGACAAACGCAGATAATTTTCTAACGCCGATACCCTACGGGATTGAAAGTTATGCCGTGCCTTGGACTTGGTGGTGGCGACTAGGCCATCTTCAAATTCGCGGAAAGCCGAAAGTATGGTTTTTTTGTAATGGGTCAGGGCCGCTTGTTGTACGGCTTTTGCCGCCTGGACTTGGCCGGCGATCCTGCCTGCGGTGAAGATGGGGCCCAACACGCGGGTGCCAATGCTCCAAAAGTTAGCCCCAGGGGTAAAAAGTTTCGCAAATTCTAGGCTGGCTTGGCCTATATCTCCAGTCAGCCTGACTTTCGGGAAATACTCGCCGCGCGCTACGCCGATACGGGCGTTGGCGGCAATCAAATTTTGTTCGGCCTGCTCGATGTCAGGCCGACGGGTCAATAATTCAGAGGGCAAACCGGCCGGGACGGCGGGGGATGTTAGTTCATCCAATGTCAAACCCCGCTGGATTGAACTAGGAGGCTTGCCTAACAGCAAACTTAAAGCATGTTCAGCTGCGGCGATTTGTTGTTCATACAGGGGGATGAATGCGCGGCGGCGTTCCAATTCCGAATCGGATTGGATGACTTCTATTTCAGAGGCGAAGCCGTGTTCAAAACGAACCCTGGCTATACGATCTTCTTCGATGAGCACGGCGACAGTCTCCAGGGTGATTTCCAAGCTTTGGTCTAAAGCCCGTAATATTACATAAGTTTGTGCGACTGAACTGACTAAGGTCAGGACCACCGTGTCCCGGACGAACTCTTGGGCCAACAGGTCGGCATTGGCCGCTTCCTTGGCGCGGCGTAGCTGGCCCCAAACGTCAAGTTCCCAAAACATGGCGGCACCGAGTTGGATGGCGTCCGTGTCCGGAAGCTTTCTGCCGACACCGGGTATCGCCTCGCCACTGGGTTGCTGACGCCCGTAACCGGGTTGACCAGAAAGCTGCGGGAACAAATGGGCGCGGGTGGCCCCATAAACGCCCATGAATTGTTCCACGTTGGCAATGGCAATTTTTAAATCCAGATTGTTAAGCAGGGCCTGTTCCACTAAGCGGTTCAAGACCGGATCGTTAAATTGTTTCCACCAAGACAGGTTAGCGGTTTCTTTGGCATCCTCGGCGGCAAACCGCCATTGCTTGGGCGCTTTGATCTCAGGCTTGACATAATCTGGACCCACTACAAAACAACCGCTTAATCCTAAGGTCAACAACCAAGGGGTTAATTTATTCATGGCTATCTTCCTGCTTGGCCAAGGCAGGTTTTGGCGTCGCCAAGGATTCCACGGTATAAAACGACACCGGGATCAAAAAAATGGCGATGGCGGGCGGTGATAGGCCGGTTGATAAAAAATTTGGCCATTTTAAGGTTACCTACCAACCGGCGCGGCCAGTATTTCCGCATAGGGTTTAGGATCAACGGTCGTGCCAGGCAGCGCTTTTTGGATGCCTTCGACGATGACCCACTCCCCAGCTTTTAGCCCTTCATCAATCACCCATTCCGTACCAATGGTTTCGGCGGTTTTCACCGGACGAATGGCTACCGTATGGTCTGGGTTGACCACGGCCACCAAACGCCTGCCTTGCATTTCCCAGGTGGCGCGTTGCGGCACCAATAAGGCGTCGGGTTTGTTTTTTATCAACGCACGGATCTTAGCGTATTGGCCCGGGCGCAGCAGGTTGTCGGGATTGGGGAACAGGCTTGCGACCTGGATAGTGCCTGTCTTGACATTGACTGCGCGGTCCGCAAAGTAAAATTTACCCGGATGCGGGTAAACCGAACCGTCGGCTAAGATCAACTCAAGTGCATGGTTGTTGGCGGGATCACTATTTTCTTTGCGCTCTTTAGCGAAGCGAAGGTATTCTTGTTCGCTCATCGGAAAATAGGCTTTGATCGGATCGATTTGGGAGAGGGTGGTCAGTTCCGCGTTGTTGCTGCCAGGGCCTAC
>DBNZ01000124.1:5555-6809 GCA_002299495.1 Methylococcaceae bacterium UBA659 | reverse complement strand
TTGCATTTTCCACCACCGCCTTAGCGGATATGACTTCCGCTTGGGCCGAGGCTTCCTGCCCGACGGCGTGGTCGCGTTCGCGGACACTGACCGCTCTTTCGGGTAACAAACGCTGCACACGGTTTAATTCCAGTTGGGCCGTTTTCAATACCGCTTGTTGCCGCGCCAAATTACCCAGTGCGCCATGCAGCGCCGATTGAAACACCCTAGGGTCGATCTCGTATAACAACTGGCCTTTTTTGACTAAATTCCCTTCTTGATAATGTTGCTTGATCAAATAGCCGGAAACCTGCGCTAAAATCTTGGCGTTGACCATGCCGTCTAGCGTTCCGATCCATTCCTGATAAATTGGCACATCCCTTTGGATGACTTCGGCAACCCCGACTGCGGGAGGCGGGGGCGGCGGTTCAGTTTTGCCGCAGCCGCCCATCAGCAACGCTGCGAAAAAGAACAGGATAATAACGCTGAGGTGAAATGAATGCGTTCCGAACGGGTGTTTGCTGGAACCGAGTCTCGCTGCTTTCATGCGGATTCCATGGTGGCTATAGGATCGTAAATTGGCCAGATGTTAACAATTTTGTCACATGTTTTGCGAAGTTTTATCAAGAATACGCCTTATCTGCGCTTAATTGGGTAATTCTAAAATAGGCTGGGTTGCCAGCGGTAGCAATGGGAAGCGTACAAAGCACACGTTTTTTGCCTAATCCGCCGTATTATGCCGCATTATCGTTAAATCTGCCGGCAAAACTAAAGCGATTAATTCATGAAATTGCCCCATCAAGCGAAAGCGTTTAAACAGGATAAATTTTGCCCATTAAGGGCAAATGGTCGAGTTGTGTTATCGGTTTAGTCATTTTTTGATTTTTCTACACCAACAATGGAAGTCACTGAGATGTCATCGTTAGAAGCCATGAGAAGCCATGAGAATTTTATTTATCCATAATAACTTTCCCGCCCAATTCCGCCATGTCGCGGCGGCATTGGCCAAAAACCCGGAAAACCAGGTGGGTTTTTTGACGCAAAGCAAGGCCGGGGAAATTCCTGGAGTGACCAAGTTGCTGTTCGCACCCGCCCGTAAAGCGCATGACAGTACCCATTTGTATGTCAAATCTTATGAAAATGCCGTATTGGAAGCCCAAGCCGTAGTTAGGGTGTTGGGGCAATTAAAGCAAAAAGGCTTCGTGCCCGACTTGGTTTGCGTCCATACCGGCTGGGGTTGCGGCATGTTTGTCAAGGATGTGTTTCCCGATACCC
>DBNZ01000124.1:4324-5146 GCA_002299495.1 Methylococcaceae bacterium UBA659 | reverse complement strand
ATTTTGCGCTACCGTGCCAGCAATGCCGCGATGCTGGTGGATTTGGCGGCATGCGATGCGGGTATCGCCCCGACCGAATGGCAAAAATCCCGTTTCCCAACAGATTTTCACCCAAAGATACAAGTCTTGCACGATGGCATAGATACCCAATATTTTCAGCCCCAGCCTGGGGCAAAATTGAAACTGCCGGATTTGGACTTGACCGGCGTCGCAGAGATAGTCACTTATGTTGCCCGTGGCATGGACAGTTACCGTGGATTTCCGCAGTTTATTGAGGCCTTGGCCCGGTTGCAAACACAACGCCCCCATTGCCATGCGGTGATTGTGGCCGATGACCGTATCGCCTATGGCGCTAAGCCGCCCGAAGGCGACAGTTGGAAATCTTATATGTTGGCAAAAACGCCGCTCGATATGGGCCGGGTGCACTTTACCGGTTCTTTGCCCTATGGTGGGTATAAACAGGTTTTGCAAGCGTCATCGGTGCATGTTTATTTGACCAAGCCGTTTGTGCTTTCTTGGTCATTTTTGGAAGCGATGGCCTGCGGCTGTTTGTTGGTGGCATCGGACACCGCCCCGGTGCGGGAAGTGCTTGAAGAAGGCCAAAACGGTTTGTTGGTGGATTTTTTTGACAGCCAAGCCATTGCGGACCGGATTGGACAAGCCTTGGACATGGGCGGGCAAGCCGCAAAATTAACCCAAGCCGCCCGTGATACTGTCGTGCAACATTATGATTTGGCAAAGATTTTACATCGACAGATGGAGCTGTTGGAAAAGTTGATGAGCGTTTAAGCGTAAGTCTTGGCGGCATTGTTAATTTTGCCC
>DBNZ01000124.1:1754-3909 GCA_002299495.1 Methylococcaceae bacterium UBA659 | reverse complement strand
TAATGATGGTCGGCTAACGGCCGTCATACAACGACAGGTACGTTTGTAGATATAAACGGGCCTTGCCTGTGATGGCCTGCAACAGGACGTCGGAATCGACAGCGGTTTTTTCGGTCACCCCAAACTTTTTGACCGAGGTGTTGAGCCTGGGAATCTTAGCGACGGTTGACAAACCGTAGTAGTCGATGACGGGCCACAAATCATCCGCCATGTCTTCCACTTTGACCCGCACATCCGGCGCTGCTTGTGAGGCCAGCTGGTTCCAATACACATAAGAAAGGGCGGCGGCAGGCAGGGCTTCATGTTCTGCTATATCTACCCCGAAATGGCGTTTGATCACCTGCCTTCGGTATCTAAATGAGTTGTTGTCCCTTTGGTTAAATTCATTTTCAATCAAAATGGACGGGATGGCGTCTATCGGATTGCGTATGAAATGGCAGACCAATTCAGGGCAAATGATGGCCTTGACGTCCTTGGTTTGGTACAAAAAGCCATGGTTTTCAGGGCTGCGTCGGGCGGTCAGCCACCATGAGCAAACACCGTCCTGATGCAGCCGTTCATGACCGACCCGCAAGCCGGCTTGGGTGAGGTATTTGGCTAAGGACTGAGAGCCGCAACGGGGGTGGCCAATTAACACCAATTTGATGTTAGCCATATCAAGGTTGGTTTTGCTCATTGGTAATACCACGGGGTCGGTTTTAGCCAGCCGTTTGTCATCAACATAGATAGCCTGGTTTTTTTGCGTTAATGACCAATGTGTTTTTTTATGATCTAACCTATTGAAAATATGACAATTCTGTTTGAATAAAGCAAATTCAATAATCTGCATTTGCGGTTTTACGGCGATATTTTTAACCCAGGCGTTGATAACGCCTGGGCCGGTCACTAGCCAGATATTATTGGAGCTTTGGTTGCAGATATTGCTGATGCATTGTGTCAACACGGCCTGTAAAAATTCGCAGTTTGCCGTCGCCGCAATAAATCCATTGATCAACCGCCCGCCACCTTTGGGTTTTTTTACCAAAATCAAGTGCTGGGAAAAATCCAACCAGTCAGGCAAAGGCTTTAGGCAATCAATCCCCGCATCCACATAAACGCCGCCTTCGTTATAGATAAACGCATAACGAAAAAAATCAGAGCGCATAGCGGGGATGGCGCAGCTATTAAAGGCATCTAGGTAAGCTGACGGGAAATGTTGGTTTAGATAAGCTCTTGCGGTGTCGTCATTAAATAACCGATAGTTAAAATCAGGGTGTTGGCGTCGCCACGAATCGACCAATGACGCAATGTCATCGGGTAGGTCTTGGCTGTGCCAAAATTGCATAATGGTTTTGGGTATTTGGCTTCGCCCATAGCGGTTTTTCACTTGTGCATAAACCGCCATATCGGCGGCATTGGCTTCCAGCAACCGTGCGTACCGTTCATCGCCGATTTCTGCACATATCTCGGACAATTTTTGTTCAATGTCCGCAGGTGTCCGGGAGACGTTCTTAACGGCTTTTAGCGGCTTAAATTTCGGGAAGTGCGGGCTTAGCCAAACGGCCATCCGTTGTACCGATGGGTCAAACGCTTCCACCAAACCCACAAAGGGTAAGTTTTCCAATGCCTTTAACGCCACCGCCGTTAAGTCGCCGTCTGTGCCATGAAACCATTGCGCCAGGCGGTGGCTTTGCAAATTACGGCATTGGCCAACGCCGTCATGGGCAAGATGGGCGTCGATATAGCCGCCTAACGAATGCTGGCGGGCCATTTGGATGGAAAAATTGTCGCCTTCTTGGTCTCTTTCAAACCGGTAAGCCGATGCGATACGGTCGATGGGATGGCGTATGAACAGGATCGGGAAGACTTGGGTGTCGGGTAAATTAGGTGGCGGCAACAACGCGGTATGGGATGAAAAAGCCCTGACTTTTTGTCTTTGTTGGCACCATTCTAGGACTTGCCGTTGGTTGGTGGTGTGGTCTGGGTCGAACTCTTCGGTTGCCCAGCCATTAGGAAAATTGGCTTTGAGGACGGCGTCTACCGAAGTCCCGGCGTTTTTGAACAAATGGTAATGGAAGATCAGTTTGCGCATGGTGCTAAGGTGCTAAGGTTGTTAAATTTTAACGATTGCCTGGGTGTCCTGGTGCATTAGGGCGGGACTCTTATGTCGGCCATA
>DBNZ01000124.1:0-1425 GCA_002299495.1 Methylococcaceae bacterium UBA659 | reverse complement strand
CACACAGGCCGCCTATGGCTGTAGGAGCGCCGCCCCCGGCGCGATTTCAAAACGCCGGGCTACGTCCTGCGGCGCGATTCGGCCCTAGAACCGCTCGCGATGCTTTTAAAACACATGCTTAAGGGTTGTCACCACGTCAAATCGTCAGGTACTTGGAAGGCGGCATAAGGGTCATCTTGGCCGGCGTTAACGTCAGGTTTTTGGTGCAATAGGATGATGCTGCCGGGTGAGCGGGCGTTGATTTTTTCCGCTACTTCCAGGCTAACTAAGGCATAGTCACCTTGGTGTTTGACGATGGCCGCCCGGCCTTCGACCAATTGGCGCCTGACCGTTTCGTCAAGATAAACGGTTTTGACTTTGTTTTGGTCGGTGAAATGGTAAGGTTCGCCGTTCGGATCCCCGGCGATGCGGTGTAAATCGAGCAATTGTTTGACTTGCGCGGCCAGTTGCTTTTGCGCTTCTTCTTGGTGGCGTTTTAGGTTGAGTGCGCGGGCTTTTTCGGATTTTTCCGCCTGAGCCTGTTGTGCCAATAACTTGGCTTCATCGCTGGCGGCGGCGTTGTTTTTGCGCTGCTGCTGAGTTTTCTTCCGCTGTTCGGTTTTCACCGCTTTGGCTTTTGCCGAATTAACCAGCCCCGATTGCAGTAGTTGTTCTTGTAATGAAAGTTTTTGTTTGCTCATGGAGAGTACCTTAAAAAGGTTTCCGTTATGGTGTTAACTGGTTCAGAAGTTCCCGGATAAAATCGATTTTCTGCTCTGTAGTCGCAAAGGGTTTGGCGAATTTCAACTTATCCGCGCCATCGAGTTTGTAAACCTGGGCTTGGGTTTGGAGCAAGCCTATTAAATTTTCGGCGTTGATATTTGGGGTGGATGAAAACAGCAACCTTCCGCCGGCGCTAGAGACCTCGATTTTCTTGAGTCCTAAATGTTCGGCTTGTTGCTTGAGTTCGGTGATACGGAACAAGGTTTTCACCGGGTCAGGCAACAGGCCGAAACGGTCGATCATTTCCACTTGCAGCTCCTGCAATTCGTCCTTGTTTTCGGTGTTGGAAAGGCGTTTGTACAGCACCAGACGGGCGTGTATGTCGGGCAAATAATCTTCCGGGATCAGCGCGGCGGCTTGCAAATCGACTTCCGGGCCTTTGTCGATGGGCGTTTCCAATTCCGGTTGCTTGCCGGATTTTAGCGCATTGATGGCGCGTTCCAAGAGTTCGGTATAGAGGGTGAAGCCGATTTCCTGGATTTGCCCGCTTTGGTCGTCGCCTAACAACGCGCCGGCGCCGCGGATTTCCATGTCATGGGTGGACAACATGAAGCCTGCGCCTAAGTCGCCGGAGGCTGCCACCGCTTCCAGGCGTTTGACCGCATCCTTGCTCATCAGCGTCTTTGGCGGCACGATGAAATAGGCATAAGCGCGGTGGTGCGA
>DBNZ01000064.1 GCA_002299495.1 Methylococcaceae bacterium UBA659 | reverse complement strand
TTTGAATGCCTTGGCCTTCACTTCTAAGGAAATCCAGGCCTCGTAACAGCAGGCAAGAGGGTTGCGCTGTGACCGTGCCTTGCGGCATTGGCACAATCAGAAACCCATTAAAAACGGTTTGATTTCACGGTGGAACGGCTCTATCTGCCAGCGCACGTCGTTCGCTTTTTGGGCGACCTGCACGGTCAGGTTGTACCCTCTGGGGCATAAATCGTCCAACCCATTGGTAAAAGCTAAGTCAATGTCGCCGTTTGTGGCGACCAGCTTGAACCGTTTGACCTGAAAAAGTCCTAGTTATAATTTCGTCCATGACCAGATTAGGCCGGTGATGCTTGGTTTAAGAAACGGGTATTCTGCCTTTTCTGGTCATTTCTTTCGGTTTCAGTAACAATGGAATCATTCTTGCCGTTTGGCGAAGGTGTTTTCCATCAAACTCAATTTCTGGCTTTTTGGAAGTCGCGGTAGTCGATCGAGACTTTAAGTCCGGCAAAATTGCCCGCCATCTTAAAAAGTTCATGGGTGTTTTTGTCAAAACTCAGCTTGACCTCGTTTAAGGCGTTGTCTTTATAGCCGGGTTCGATGCGGGGCGTGTCGAGCAGGAAATGATAGATAAAAATGTCTTGGCCTGCCTCCTCCTTAACGGCCAAAGGTTCGCCCAACTTTTCCAAGACTCTGCGCTGGACAGGCAATCCGGCGGTAATTTTACCGACTTTTTCGATGTCGGCCCTTAGTTGCCGTTTTTCCTGGTCAATATGACCACTGCCAATCGAGCGCAATGACACCTCCAAAAACTGGGGCGGGGCGATCTCTAGGAATAGAGAAGAGAAAGACCAGGCCGTCAGGCGTTTGTCTTTATTGAAATCCATTTCCGAATAGAATTTAATTTCCGGCTGCATGGTTTTGCCCTCGGCATCCACTTTGCGGAACCAGTACCGGGTCTTGCGGCCTTCGGCGGTCGGGTAGTCCTCGCTAGGATAAAGGTTGGACAGCAAGACAAAATCTTGGCTGTACAAGACCGGTTCTTTGAAGTTTAAGGTGAATTGCTCGCCCGCTTCGACGCTGAAGTAGCGGTCGAATTCATTCATCTGTAAATACACCTGGTAGGCGCGCCACCAGTAGGTGCAAGCGGTAAGGCTGACCCCCAAAATGAGCACGCACGCCAGGCGCGGCAGTTTGTCAATGTAGGGTCGGTGAGTCATTTGTTCTGTTGCCATCGTTGGTCCACAAGTTTTCCACATCGATTGGATCAAAGCCATAATGGGCACCGCAAAATTCACAGCCAACTTCAATGTCGCCTTGTTCATGCAATATGCCTAGCAACTCTTGTTTGCCTAAGGCTTTTAAGGTGCGTTCAATTCTGGGTCTGGAACAAACGCATGCAAATTTTACAGGTTCCGCCTCAAACACCTTGACTTGCTCTTCATGGAACAAACGATGCAGCATGTCGGTGCAGGTTAAGCCGAGCAATTCCTCTGCAGTGACGGTATTGGCCAGGATTTCAATGCGTTCCCAATCGGCGGGGGCATGTTGCAAGGCGGGCAACTCCTGTAACAACAAGCCCCCGGCATGATGGTCATTGGCAAACAACCAGAACCGGGTTTTCAGTTGTTCGGATTGGCTAAAGTAGGTCTCTAACGCGGCGGCCAGATTTTTCCCTGCCAACGGCACAATGCCTTGGTATGGGTCTGCATTGGCTCGCTCTATTGTCAGCACCAAACGCCCTTCGCCAAACAGCCCGGCCAACGTGGCTGACGGGGCATATCCCTCACCCCTGACCAAGCCACGGATCTTTCGTTCATGGGTGGCTTGCGCCACCAGTGCCCGCAAAGGGCCGTCGCCTTGCGCTTGCAGGATCATCGAGCCTATAAATTTAATGGTGGCCGAAAGCATGGTTACGGCAGCCAGTGCTTGTCCCAGTTGATGCTGTACAATGCTAGGGCTTTTTTGAAACTGCTTGGCGGCTTGCCAACTTTCAGTTAGGTTCACCCATTCGCCCCGGACCCCTAACTCTGGGAATATAAAACGGCGTAAGCAATCGAGTTCAATCATGTTATTCTCAACTTAGTGTTTGATTCATTATAACCGGAACAAATTGTTCTGTTTTAGCCCTATCTTAAGAGAGGCGACCATGATTATGCCAGGAAAAACACTCACCATGCCCGACCCGTCCGAAGCCTTGCCGGGTAGGCGGCAAGCCACGCCCATCACAAACCGGCATTATGTCAATGGCAATCCTATCGCCCCGCCGTTTCCAGATTATATGCAGCAAGCGCTTTTTGGCCTCGGCTGCTTTTGGGGGGCGGAGCGTAAGTTTTGGCGGTATCCCAATGTCTTCTCCACAGCGGCAGGTTACAGCGGCGGTTATACGCCCAACCCCAGCTACGCAGAAGTTTGCACCGGCATGACCGGCCATAACGAAGTAGTGAAGGTCGTTTATGACCCCAGTCTGGTTCGTTACGAGGATTTGCTGCAGCTGTTTTGGGAATCCCACGACCCCACCCAAGGCATGCGCCAGGGCAATGACCACGGCACCCAATATCGTTCCGGGATTTATGCTTACACCCAGGAGCAGCTAGATGCCGCATTCGATTCCAAGGAGCGTTTCCAAGTCAAATTGACTGCGGCCGGTTTTGGCGCCATTACTACAGAAATCATGTTGGCCGGCGCATTTTACTATGCGGAAGATAACCACCAGCAGTACTTGGCCAAGGAACCTAACGGTTATTGCGGTATTGGCGGGCTAGGCGTGGTTTACGGGTAAGTTTGTGGCGGGCAAAAAAAAAGGCGGTTGTTAGCCGCCTTGGAGAGCATTAGGAAGGATATAACGCAACTTTCAGCCATGTAAGCTCTACAAGAGCCTAAAAGTTAGGATAATAATATCAATGGCTAAGGCAAATAAAAATGTGGCATATTGTCGCACTAGCATGACAACATGATGACGTCAATCTGACCCCACACCATTTTAGACTCAAGGACAATGTTTTCACAGGTTGCAAACAATTCCGAACACACCGCAAGACAAAATCTTAAGCGGTTGTTTATATTAAGAAACTTAATGATTATTAGCGAGTCATTATTGATCTTTATATCCACCTATGGCCTTAAGATTCAGTTGCCGGCCGAGTCTTTGTGGCTGGTGATAATGCTGATAATGGTCGCCAACGTTTATACCTCGTTCCGTTTACAGATTGCAGAGCCGGTCACAGAAAGTGAATTGTTTGGCCAGCTTATTATCGACGTGGTCGCCATCACCCTGTTGCTGTATCTGACCGGCGGGGCGTCCAACCCCATTGCTTGGGTGTTTCTGTTGCCGGTCATTATCTCCGCCATCATGTTGTCCCAAGCCTATGCCTGGTACATGGTGATCATCACCACCTCCATGTACACGATATTGATGTCTTTTAACGTCCCGCTGCCGGCGATTGAGCCCCATGCCCAGAGCTTGCATAACCTGCATCCGGGCATGAGCAATTACAACCTGTTGCAACAAGCGCACGCCATCAGCGACCAGCATTATTTCAACCTGCATGTGTTTGGTATGTGGTTTGGATTTGTTTTTAGCGCGGGTTTAGTGGCCTATTTTGTGGTGGAACTAGCGATTGCTTTGCGGAAGCAAGAACGTAGCCTGGCCGAAGCCAGGGAAAATGCCTTGCGTGATGAACGAGTGGTGGCGTTGGGTACGTTGGCGGCCAGTGCGGCTCATGATATGGGCACGCCGCTAGGGACCATCGCCATCGTCGCGCATGAATTGGAAAACGAGTACCCCGAACACCGGTTCCCCGACCTGCATGAAAAGACGCAGATAATCCAGCAGCAAATCCAACGGTGCAAAGCGACTTTGTCGGTGATGTCGGCCTCGGCCGGCGAACTTAGGGCCGAGTCGGGGCGGTTAGTGCTGGTGGTGGAATACCTTGATGATGTCATCAACCAATGGCGCACCCACAAGCCTGGGGCAAAATTGAGTTTTTTTATTGACCAACCGGTTGCCGACGATGCCAAAGTGATTGCCGAACGCACTTTGACCCATTCCATTATCAATATCCTCAACAACGCCGCCGAAGCCACTGCCCCCAACCAAGGCGTAGAATTTCATGCCAGATGGGATAGCCAGCGGCTAGACCTGACCGTGCGGGATTTTGGCGCCGGGCTACCTCCAGAGCTAACGGAAATGGCAGGCAAACTTCCTGTCATCAGCAAAAAACGCGGCCTAGGTGTCGGTTTATTTTTAACGTATTCCACCATCAAGCGCTTAGGCGGTAAAATCAAGCTCTATAACCACGATGCAGGCGGTGCCTGCGTGGAACTCTCCCTACCCCTGTTTACAACCGAGAATGATGATGACAGCACAGGATTCGGACCAGCCGCGCTTATTACTGGTGGATGACGACGAAACTTTTTGTATGGTGTTAAAAACCGCGTTGGAAAAAAGGAATTATGAAGTGGCGGTAGCCTACAATGTCCAAGAAGGCATCCAATTGGCGGAACAGATCCTGCCAGAATATGCCGTAATTGATTTGCGGATCGGTTACGAATCTGGCTTGGAAATGGTAAAAAAACTGATTTCCCTGGATGACAACACCCAAATTGTCATGCTGACCGGTTTCGCAAGCATCGCCACCGCCGTTGAAGCCATCAAACTGGGTGCCACCTATTATTTGACCAAACCCGCCAATGCCGACGAAATTGTCGCCGCCCTCCATAAAAATGAAGGCGACCCGTCCGTGCAAATCAGCGGAACCCCTTTGTCTGTCAAGCGCCTGGAGTGGGAACATTTGCAAAAAGTGCTGATGCAACATGACGGCAACATCTCCGCAGCCGCCAGAGCCTTAAACATGCACCGCCGCACCTTGCAGCGCAAGCTGGAAAAAAAGCCGGTGCGGGAATAATGCTTAGCCCAACATTCGGCTTACCTTACTGATCAGCCGCCAGCCGTTGCTGAGTCCTAAAACTTTATTTAAGCACCGGCAGACTCCAAGCCCGCCCTGCCTAACGGGTTTAATTTAGCGTGGCAAAAGAACCAATGCCCAACCACTTAATACCAATGACCATAGACTATAAAAAAACCCTAAACCTGCCCGCCACCGCCTTCCCGATGAAAGGCAACCTAGCGCAATGCGAGCCTAAGACCCTGAAAAAATGGCAAGCCAACCAGCTCTACCAAAAAATCCGCGCCCATTGCCAAGGCCGCCCGCTGTTCGTGTTGCACGACGGCCCGCCTTATGCGAACGGTGAAATCCATATCGGCCATGCCGTCAACAAAGTGCTGAAAGACCTTATCGTCAAATCGAAAACGCTGGCGGGCTTCGATGCGCCGTACATCCCCGGTTGGGACTGCCACGGCCTGCCGATCGAATTGCAGGTGGAAAAAAAAATCGGCAAGGCCGGCGTTAAAGTCTCGCCCGCCGTATTCCGCAAAGCCTGCCGAGACTACGCCGCTAAGCAAGTTGATATCCAAAAAGAGGCCTTCATGCGCCTAGGCGTACTGGGCGATTGGGAAAATCCCTATGTGACCATGGCTTTTAAATTCGAGGCCGACATCGTCCGCGCCCTGGGCAAGATCGTAGCCAACGGCCATATCCACAAAGGCGCTAAACCCGTGCATTGGTGCACCGATTGCGGCTCGGCGTTGGCGGAAGCGGAAGTCGAATACGAAGACAAGCATTCGCCGGCCATAGACGTGTGCTTTACCGCCGTCGATGCCCAAGGATTGCTGAAATGCTTCGACCATTACGTCGAAGAGCGCCCGTACCAGCCCGGCGCCGACGCGGGCGCAGGCCCTGTGTCCGTAGTCATCTGGACGACCACTCCGTGGACCTTGCCCGCCAACCAAGCCGTAGCGCTGAATGCCGATTTAAGCTATGTGTTGGTGCAATGCGGCGACCAACGCCTGGTGTTGGCGCAAGCATTATTGCCGTCGGCCATGCAGCGTTACGGCCATGAAGAGCGTTATGAACTGCTGGGGATTTGCCAAGGTTCCGTGCTGGAGCATCAGTTACTGCAACATCCGTTCTCCGACCGGCAAGTGCCCATTATCTTAGCCGACCACGTCACCGTCGACGCCGGCACCGGTGCCGTGCATATCGCGCCCGGCCACGGCCAGGAAGACTATGTGGTAGGCCAACGCTACGGCTTAGCGGTCGACAACCCAGTCGGCAGCGACGGCGTGTTCCTGCCCGGCACACCGTTGTTCGCCGGCGAGCATGTGTTCAACGCCAACCCCAAGGTGATCGAAGTCTTGCAAGAAAACGGCAAACTGCTGCACCACCACGCCATCACACACAGCTACCCGCATTGCTGGCGACACAAAACCCCGATTATTTTCCGCGCCACGCCGCAATGGTTCATCGCCATGGAGCAAAACGGTCTGCGCGAGCAAGCGTTGGCAGAAATCAAAAAAGTCGCCTGGATTCCCGATTGGGGCCAAGCCCGCATCGAAGGCATGGTGGCAGGCCGCCCGGACTGGTGCGTCTCGCGCCAACGCACTTGGGGCGTGCCAATCGCGTTGTTCGTGCATAAGGAAACCGGCCGGCTGCACCCTAAAACCAATGAACTGATTGAGCAAGTCGCCCTGCACATCGAAGAAAAAGGCATAGACGCCTGGTTTGAACTAAAAACAGCCGAACTATTGGGCGAGGCGGCCGCCGACTACGACAAAATCGGCGACACCCTGGATGTCTGGTTCGATTCCGGCGTCACCCACGCCGCCGTGTTGGCCCGCCGTAGCGAACTCCAATTCCCGGCCGACTTGTATCTGGAAGGCTCCGACCAACACCGCGGCTGGTTCCA
>DBNZ01000206.1 GCA_002299495.1 Methylococcaceae bacterium UBA659 | reverse complement strand
TCCTGTAGTCATTCCGCCCGGCTCATACAGCGCCTCCTGAGGTATCCTGAAACCGGACAAGTTTATGCGCTACCACACCGGACAATTAATTTACGCCTAACATAACGGGTTGTCTTGGCCGATAATTGCAGTTATCTTAAACACATTTTATAAGAATAAGGAGAAATCGGATGTCAAAAGGCCAGAACTTACAGGACAATTTTTTAAATGCTCTGAGAAAAGACCATACCCCCGTGTCCATTTTTTTAGTGAATGGCATTAAACTGCAAGGCAAGATAGATGCATTCGACCAATATGTCATTATGCTAAAAAACACGGTTAACCAGATGGTCTACAAACACGCCATATCCACTATCGTGCCCAGCAAAGCCGTTAAATTGTCCCGCGAAGACGAAGAAACCCCTGAAGAATCATGAGGTATTGATTGTTTGACCGTCCCAACTCAGGTGAACGGGCCATCCTGGTTCACCTCACCTTACAACGTGGCCAGGAAGACCTATTTGAACTCAAGGAACTTACCAAATCGGCCGGCGTCGAAGCAGTCCAAATTATCACCGGCACCCGCCACCGTCCTGACCCAAAATATTTTGTCGGAATAGGTAAATTGGAAGAAATCAAAGCGGCCGTGGTTAACCATGCGGCCAACGTGGTGCTTTTTAATCACCCTTTATCCCCCAGCCAAGAGCGAAATCTGGAAAAATATCTAGCGATCCGAGTAGTGGACAGGAATGGCCTTATTTTGGATATCTTTGCCCAACGCGCCCAATCCTTCGAAGGGAAACTACAAGTTGAATTAGCCCAACTAAAGCACTTGTCCACCCGCCTGATCCGGGGCTGGACCCACTTGGAGCGCCAAAAAGGCGGGATTGGTTTGCGTGGCCCGGGCGAGACCCAGTTGGAAACTGACCGGCGCTTGTTAGCGGCCAAGATCAAACAAATCCAGCAACGATTACAAAAAGTGGATAAACAGCGTCGTCAAGGACGTAGCCAACGGCAAAAATCAGAAATTCCGTCGGTTTCATTGGTCGGCTATACCAATGCCGGCAAGTCCACGTTATTTAACCAAATGACCGGGGCCGACATTTATACCGCCGACCAATTGTTCGCGACGTTAGACCCCACCCTGCGTAACGTACAATTGCCGAACCATAGCGAACTGGTGTTGGCGGACACGGTGGGCTTTATCCGTCATCTCCCTCACGAGTTGGTGGCGGCCTTCAAATCGACATTACAAGAAGCGAGTGAAGCCAGCTTGTTGCTGCATGTGATCGATGCCCACACCGAGGGGCGTGATGACGTCATTGCTCAAGTCAACCAGGTCTTAACTGAAATTAATGCCGGGAAAATCAGACAGCTTGAGGTTTATAACAAAATAGACCTGATGCCGGGGATACTCCCCCATATCGACCGCGACCCTTCCGGCCAGCCTGTGCGGATTTGGCTGTCAGCGGTTACAGGGCAAGGAGTGGAACTGCTCAATCAAGCCCTCACTGAAATCCTGGCGGCCAATAAGCTCATTAGACGTTGTTTTTTAACCCCCAAACAAAGTGCTGTCCGGGCCAAATTATGCGCTTGCGCCAAAATTATTGACGAGCATACTGACGACTTTGGAGCCACTGAACTGTTAGTGGAAATTGAACCTAAAGACTTAGGCATCCTAAAAAATGTCCATACCGAACCGGCATAATCTCAAGAACCGGTCAGTTTTTCCTGTTAACAACCAACTTAAGTTAGAATAAACAAACTTTTTTGCCGCTAATCCAAAACACGGGGCAAAACAGTCAAATAAACCATAATGGAGTAAACACTATGTCGTGGAACGAACCCGGTGGCGATAAGAAAGACCCCTGGAGCAGCAGGGGCGATTCAGCCCCACCAGATCTGGATCAAGCAATCCGAAATTTGCAAGAAAAATTTTCCAAATTCTTTGGTGGTGGCTCCGGCGGCGACTCGCCAACAGACCCATTGCCAAAGAAAAATATTTACTTTTTTGGTTTTGGCATAATCGCTTTGGTATGGCTCGCCAGCGGTTTCTATATTGTCGATGAGGGTAACAATGGTGTGGAGACCCGTTTTGGTAAGTACATCGCCACCACCCAGTCGGGCCTGAACTGGCATATCCCCGCGCCTATCGAGCATGTGGAAATCGTCAACGTCAAACAACAACGCTTCATCGAAGTCGGTTACCGTAGCGCCGGTGGCGAACAAATGACCGGTTCGATACCCCAAGAAGCCCTCATGTTGACAAAAGATGAAAACTATGTAGACATCCGGCTGGCGGTGCAATACCAAGTTAAAGACGCCAAGGACTACCTGTTCAACGTCATGGATCCCTCCGTAACCTTAAAACAAGTAACTGAAAGTGCACAACGCGGCGTCGTCGGCAACAGTAACATGGATTTTGTCTTAACCGAGGGGCGCAGCGAAATCGTCAACCAAATTAAGAAAGAAGTGCAAGAAACCATGGACAATTACCGCTCGGGCATCCAAATCACCAGCGTCAACCTGCAAGATGCACAGCCGCCTGAACAAGTCCAAGCCGCGTTTGCCGACGCCATCAAATCCCGCGAAGACCAGCAACGCCTAATCAACGAAGCCGAAGCCTATTCCAATGATGTCGTGCCAAGGGCACGGGGTGGGGCGGCCCGTCAGCTGCAAGAGGCGGAAGGCTACAAGGAACAAGTGATTGCCCAGGCAATTGGCGATACTAGCCGCTTCTCAAAGTTGGTTGCCGAGTACCGCAAGGCACCCGAAATCACCCGCAGGCGCATGTACCTTGAAGGCATAGAAGCGGTGCTGTCAGAAACCAACACTGTCATGGTTGATGTGAAAGGCGGCAACAACATAATGTATTTGCCGCTGGACAAAGTTTTGCAATACCAGCCCGCCAAAAAAGTGCCCCCAGCCGGTTTGGCGACGCCGCCTCTATCCGAGCAAGCCGGTCAGCCGCAGCGGGGAAATTCCGATGAACCATTAACCGACCGCAGCGGCGGCCGTAGCCGCGAATTAAGGGGGCGCTAACATGACTATGAATAAAATACTGATCGCCGTAGCGGCGGTCTTGCTGCTGACATCTCTGTCGCTGTTCAGCGTCCACGAGACCCAACGGGTGATAAAATTCAAATTCGGGGAGATTGTGAGAAGCGACTACGAACCCGGCCTTTATCTCAAAATACCGTTTGTCAACACCATAAAGCCATTCGACGCCCGCATCCAAACGATGACTTCTAAGGCAGAACGGTTTTTGACGGCGGAAAAAAAGAACGTGATCGTCGATTATTTTGTGAAGTGGCGTATCGGTGATGTCGCCAGATTTTACACTTCGGTTGGCGGGAATATCGATCAGGCTAATTTCCGGCTTGATCAAAACTTTAAAGATTCCTTCCGGAGTGAATTCAGCAAGCGCAACATTAGGCAAGTGGTATCGACTGACCGCATCAGCATCCGTGAAATTCTCATCAACAACGCCAGACCCCTAGCGGCTGCTGACTTAGGCGTGGAAATCATCGACGTGCAAGCCATGCGCATAGACCTCCCAGAAGAAGTCAGCAACTCGGTATTCCGGCGTATGGAGGCCGAACGGGAACGGGTGGCGCGGGAATTCCGTTCCCAAGGCGCCGAGGCGGCCGAAAAAATCCGCGCCGATGCAGACCGGCAACGGACCGTCGCCATAGCCAATGCTTACCGCGATGCCGAAAAACTACGCGGCGAAGGTGACGCCAAATCGGCGGAGATTTATGCCCAGGCCTATGGCCAAGACACCGAGTTTTTCAGCTTCTACCGGAGCCTGAGCGCCTACAAAAAAACCTTCTCCAACACCGGCATGATCGTGCTGGAACCCGATTCTGATTTTTTCAAGTATTTTAAAAAAGAAAAATAATTTTCCCTAAAACAACGATGCGGGGCAAACGCCAAAGGCTTCGCCCTCCCCAACCCAAGACGCTCCGCCCCTGCGGGGCGTTTTGTTTGAATGGACACCGCAATGCGACAAAACACATCTTGGCTGTTGCCTGACGGCATCGAGGAAATCTTGCCCGAAGACGCAAGACACCTTGAACGACTGCGGAAACAATTGCTGGAAATGCTCTCCTGTTGGGGCTATCAACTGGTGATCCCGCCGTTCATCGACTTTTTGGATTCCTTGCTGGTCGGTTCCGGCCATGACCTGGAATTACAAACATTTAAGGTCACCGATCAAGTCAGCGGCGAAATGCTCGGTATCCGTGCCGACATGACTCCGCAAGTCGCCCGCATAGACGCCCATAACCTTAAGTACGAATGGCCTACCCGCCTTTGTTACGCGGGTACGGTCTTGCATACCCGCGGCAACCCCCTAGAGAAAACCCGCAGCCCCCTGCAACTGGGCGCGGAACTGTACGGGCACAGCGGCAAAGAAAGTGACCTGGAAATCATCGGCTTGATGCTGGAAACGCTGGCGCTGTCAGGCCTGCTCAATGTCCACCTGGATTTAGGCCATGTCGGTATCTACCGTGCCTTAGCCGATCAAGCGGGTTTGAACGAGGGCCAGGAAAAAGCATTGTTCGATGTGCTACAACGCAAAGCCAGGCCGGAATTAAAGGAGCTGATGGAGAGTTATCCCATTAGTGACGGTTTAAAACCGGTTTTCCTAAAACTCCCTGAGTTAAACGGCGGCGCAGACACGCTAACCCAAGCCAAAACCCTGTTGGCCGACACTAACCCATCCGCCCGGCAAGCCTTGATAGAACTTACAACGATTGCCGCAGAGCTAAAAATCCGCTTCCCAAACCTTGACATTAGCTACGATTTAGCGGAACTACGAGGTTACCATTACCATACCGGCATTGTTTTCGCCGCCTTCGTCCCTTCTGTAGGCCGCGAGATCGCCCGTGGCGGCCGTTATGACAATATCGGTGAAAAATTTGGCCGCGCCCGGCCGGCGACGGGCTTTAGCACGGATTTAAAACTGTTGTCGGCCTTGAGCAAAAACGCCTTGCCGATAGAAAAACACGCGGCCATCTTCGCCCCCTGCTCGGATGACCCTGGCTTGTTGGAAAAAATCAGGGACTTGCGTGCCGACAAACAAACTGTCATACAACAACTGCCTGGACAAACAGGCGGTGCCGAACAATTGGGCTGCACGGCCCTGTTAGTGAAAGACCATCAAAATTGGGTTGTCCAACCCATCGCTTAACAGAACAGGAATATCATGGGAAAAAATGTCATTGTGATCGGAACCCAATGGGGCGACGAAGGTAAAGGTAAGCTGGTCGATTTATTGACCGAACAAACCGCTGCGGTTGTCCGTTTCCAAGGCGGCCACAATGCCGGCCATACCTTAGTGATACAGGGGCATAAAACCGTCTTACACCTTATACCCTCGGGCATTTTGCGGGACAGCGTGCAATGCCTGATTGGCAATGGCGTAGTGCTTTCACTGCATGCGCTGATTGAAGAAATCGAAGCCTTGGAAAAGGCGGGCGTCAACGTCCGGGAACGGCTTCAGATCAGCAAGGCCTGCACCCTGATTCTGCCTGTCCATGTCGCTATCGACCTAGCTCGGGAAAAAGCTCGCGGTAACAAAGCCATAGGCACCACCGGACGCGGCATCGGCCCCGCCTATGAAGACAAAGTAGGCCGCCGCGGCCTGCGCGCCGGGGATTTATTGAATGCCGCAAGCTTTGCCGACAAGCTCAAGGAATTGCTGGATTACCACAACTTTATGCTCACCGCTTACTTCCGGACCGATCCGGTTGATTTTCAGCAAACCTTGGATGAAACCTTAAGGTTAAGCGAGCAAGTCACGCCGATGCTCTGCGATGTCAGCGAAATCCTCTACGGCTACCAAGCCCGAGGCGAAAACTTATTGTTCGAGGGCGCGCAAGGGGCTTTATTGGATATTGACCACGGCACTTTCCCCTACGTCACCTCCTCCAGCACCACCGCCGGAGGCGCGGCTACCGGCAGCGGGTTAGGCTTATTAGACTTTGACTATGTACTAGGCATCACCAAAGCTTACTCCACCCGGGTTGGCAATGGCCCTTTCCCCAGTGAACTGCATGACGCCGACGGCGAACATCTAAGCGTTAAAGGCCAAGAATTTGGCGCCACCACCGGGCGCAAACGCCGCACCGGTTGGTTTGATGCGGTGGCCATGCGCAAATCAGCCAAACTCAACAGCTTAAGCGGCATTTGCCTGACCAAACTGGATGTTTTGGATGGCCTGGAAAAAGTCGGTATTTGCACAGCTTACCGACTGCATGGCCAGATCACCGAAACCGCCCCGTTAGGCGCGGACGAATATGGCGCCTGCCAACCCATTTTCGAAGAAATGCCCGGTTGGAGCGGCACCACCGCCGGCATAACGGATTTTAATAGCTTGCCTGACAACGCTAAGGCGTATATCAAACGTATTGAAGCACTGGTCGGCGTAAAAATCACCATCTTATCCACAGGTCCCGACCGCGATGAAACCATTGTATTGGAACATCCGTTCGCCTAGGAAAGCGCTTCTATACCTTCATGGCGTCGCCTAGCTTGCCCTAGCAAGGTCTTTGGCGCAGCGTTTGGGGATTGATTCCCGCGCCGGCCACCGACGGACGCCTGTTGCAGGCCTTGGACGACTCCATCAATCCCAAAGTCGGCCAACAGATTTTCGCCTGTGGCACGATCTTCGATCATGCCGCCAAGGCCAACCAAAGCCAGTACCCCTTGGGCGCAAAACCTCGTCGCGGTCGGTTTGCTCAAGTCGGTCAAAGGGCGCTGGGCGTGCCTGTTTTTGGATTTCTGCTTTTACTTCGCCAAGCTTACCATCGCCGAGGCAAAGGCCAGGTCGTGCCGTTTCAAACCAAGCGGGCCAAGGCCGGTGAGATGCTGATCGGCATCGGCCAGGCGTTCTCGGCGACACCGTTACTGGCGGTGACCGATAGCTGGTTTGGCAACGCCAGCCTGTGGCAACCGGTTCGGCAGGCCTTGGGAAGCCCGCTTTGATCTGCTGTCGCGGCTACGCAGCAATCACGTCTTGTATGATCGGGTGAACGCGCAACCCCCCAAACAGCGCGGGCGTCGCCGTAAATACGGGGAGCGCCTGGGCTCGAGGGTTTGTCCAAAGCCAGGCAATCCCCCGCATAATGCGCTGGTCGCCGTGTTGTTACGCAGGGTGGCTTGATCAATTTTTAGGAAACTTCAGTATTTTCAAACACTGTTTTCAAGTCGAAAAAATGCGTGCCGACAAAACGTAATTGGCGTTCTTGGTCTGCCAAGGTCAACGGGATTTCCACCGATCCGGCATCATCCTGGGCATCGTGTTCGACGATGAGGCGCC
>DBNZ01000218.1:6327-10937 GCA_002299495.1 Methylococcaceae bacterium UBA659 | reverse complement strand
TTTTTTGGCGCAAGGCTGGACGGTTTACCAAGCCCAGCGCGCCAATCGCTTGATTAAAGAATTGGCGCAAGGCCGGGAACCTGGCTTTGCCGAGATCATGGCGGCAGCGCCCGAAGTCAAACTGGCCCGCGCCTTGCAACTGAAGCGGCAAGGCCGTTACGACGAAGCCTTAGCGGCCATGAACGCCATCATTAACAGCGGCGATAAGGCCTTGCAGACGCAAATCCGCTACAACCTCGGCAATCTTTATCTGGAACAAGCCATCGCCAAGACCGAAACGATGGCCATAGCCGACGCCCAACCCTTGTTGGCCTTGGCTAAACAGGCATACCGCCAAGCCTTGGTCTTGGACAGCGGCTTTTGGGATGCCAAATACAACCTGGATGTGGCGATGCGTTTGTTGCCGGAGCTGGATCGCATCAACATGGAACAAGAACCCGCGCCCAAACAGCAAGCTCCGTTGTGGACCACCGTGCCGGGATTTCCGCGCGGCTTGCCGTAAAACCGGCCTTGTCGAAAGCCCGCCATGTTTTCAAGCAAAATCATCCGCGATTTCCGTTTCTGCTGCCTAGGCTTGGCGTTGCTGGCCATGCTGGTGCTGTTTATCCGCCCCACACAAACGCGGCCCGCGCCGGTTTACCACTACATTTTCGTCGTCGACATCACCCGTAGCATGAACGCCGTCGATTATCGGCTAGACGGCCAGGCCGTCAGCCGTTTGCAGTACGTCAAGCAAAGTTTACGCGGCTTGCTCGCCCGCTTGCCCTGCCAATCGAAAGTGGGCCTGGGCGTGTTTACCGAACGGCGCCCGGCGTTGCTGTTTGAACCGATTGAAGTCTGCCGAAGTTTTAATGAAATCGACGCCGCGTTGGCGCAGTTGGATTGGCGCATGGCCTGGGCCGCCGACAGTCGCATCGCGCAAGGTTTATTCAATACCTTGGAAATGTTGCAAGCGCTGGATACGCCGGTGCTTTTTTTTACGGACGGCCAGGAAGCCCCGCCCCTAAACCCGCGTTACCAGCCCGACTTTTCGGCGTTGAAGGGCAAGGTGAAGGGAATGATCGTCGGTGTCGGCGGGCTTGAGCCGGTGCCCATCCCTAAGTTCAACAGCCGGGGCGAGCCGGACGGCTTTTACCGCGCCGAAGACGTGCCGCAGCGTTCGACTTTCGGCGAATCCGACCTGAACCCGGAGAAAATCCAAGGCTACGACGCCCGCAACGCGCCGTTCGGCGGTGCGGCCGTGGTCGGAAGGGAGCATTTGTCGGCCTTGCAGGAAGGTTATTTGCAGGATTTAAGCGGCCAAGCCGGGTTGCGCTACCACCGTTTGACCGATTTGCCAAGTCTGGCCGAGGCCGTGCAAACCGGCGGTTTCGCCCAGACTAAACGCCGGGATGTCGATGTCCGCTGGCAGGCGGCGACGGCGGCGTTGGTTTTGGTGGCTTTGGTTTATGGCTGGGGTTGGTTCCAGTGGAACAGGGGGGGGCCACGATAAGCCTAGGCGCACCCGTTAATCTTTGCCAGCGGGGGAGGCTGGCAACTTTAATCAAGCCCTGGGCCAGTACAGGCCAAACCTTGACGGCTAAAAAATAATGCCGCTACGGTTTATTTCATCGGGATCGGTCAGCAATATATCTTTATCGGGTATTACGTCGTAGTGTTCCTCCGCCAATTTAATCATTAACCGGACTTCGTTTTTAGAATCGGCATAGCCTAAGGCGTCTTCGTAACGGATTTTTCCATCTCTATACAAATCATAAAGCGCTTGGTCGAAGATTTGCATGCCTTGTTCCCTAGATTGTTTCATCAATTCCTTGAGCTTGTGGATTTCACCTTTTCGGATGTAATCCTTGGCCAAAGGGGTGTTGATCAAAATTTCAACGGCCGGGTAGCGGCCTTTTTCATCGGCCCGCTTGATCAGCTGTTGGGCGATAATTCCTTTTAAATTTAAGGATAAATCCATCAGCACTTGGCTATGCATGTCCTCGGGGAAAAAGTGCAAAATACGGTCTAAGGCCTGGTTTGCATTATTGGCGTGCAGGGTGGTTAGGCACAAGTGCCCGGTTTCGGCGAAGGTGAGGGCGTGCTGCATGGTTTCACGGGTCCTGACCTCGCCAATCAGGATCACATCGGGGGCTTGCCGCAGGGTGTTTTTTAGCGCGACTGCGTAGGATTCGGTATCGATGCCCACTTCCCGTTGGGTGATAATGCAGCCTAAATGCGGATGTTGAAATTCGATGGGGTCTTCAATAGTGATGATATGGCCGGTGCTATTGGCATTGCGGTGCCCTATCAATGCCGCCAATGTGGTTGATTTACCGGTACCCGTCGCCCCTACAAATATCAGCAACCCACGTTTTTCCATGATGAGGGTTTTTAGTATCGGGGGTAAATGTAAAGCTTCGGTTTCGGGAATAAAGTTTTCGATTCGCCGTAAAACCATGCCCGCAGAATCCCGTTGCGTGAACGCGCTGACCCGAAACCGTCCTAAACCCGACACGCCAATGGCAAATTGGCATTCTTTGGTGTTGTCAAATTCATCCCTTTGCCTTTGCGTCATCAGGCTTTGCACGATGTCCAGCGATTGGGCGGGGGTGAGCGCGGTTTTGGTAATGTCAACCAGTACGCCGTCCACTTTAATGCAGGGCTGGCGGCCTGCGGTAATGAAAAGGTCGGACGCTTTCTTTTGGGCCATTAAGACCAACAAGTCTTTCATATCCATGGGGGTTGCCTTACATAAACATATCTTTATTGACAGCCTTAGTCATGGCCGTTTTGCTGTTGACAATCTTAGATTCGACCAACTCCTTGAGGTTTTGGTCAAGGGTTTGCATGCCGTCTTTGCGTCCGGTTTGGATGGCCGAATACATTTGCGCCACCTTGGCTTCCCTAATCAGGTTGCGGATGGCGGCAGTGCCGACCATGATTTCATGGGCGGCCACCCGGCCACCGCCTATGCGTTTTAGTAATGTTTGCGATATGACCGCTTGCAGCGATTCTGATAGCATCGAGCGGATCATGTCTTTTTCGGCGGCAGGGAATACGTCGATGATACGGTCTATGGTTTTTGCCGCCGAGGTGGTATGCAAGGTGCCGAATACCAAATGGCCGGTTTCGGCGGCGGTCAAGGCCAGGCGGATGGTCTCTAAATCCCGCATCTCGCCGACTAAGATGATGTCCGGGTCTTCCCGTAATGCAGAACGCAGGGCCTCGTTAAAGCCGTGGGTGTCGCGGTGAACTTCGCGCTGGTTAATCAGGCATTTTTGGCTTTCATGGACAAATTCGATGGGGTCTTCAATGGTCAGAATGTGGGCGAACTCGTTGTTGTTGATGAAATCTACCATCGCCGCCAAAGTAGTGGATTTGCCAGACCCGGTAGGTCCGGTCACCAAGATCAGGCCGCGGGGTTTTTTGCACAATTCCTCGAAGAACTTAGGGGCTTTCAAATCTTCCAAGGTCAACACTTTAGATGGGATAGTCCTGAATACGCCGGCGGCCCCGCGTTCTTGATTGAAGGCGTTGACCCTAAACCGAGCCACGCCAGGCAATTCAAACGAAAAGTCCGTTTCCAGAAATTCTTCGTAATCGCGGCGCTGCTTGTCGTTCATGATGTCGTAGATGAGGGCGTGAACTTCCTTATGTTCCAAGGCCGGCACGTTAATGCGGCGAATGTCACCATCCACCCGTATCATGGGCGGCAAGCCCGCCGATAAATGCAAATCCGACGCTTTGTTTTTGACGGAAAAAGCCAGTAATTCAGTGATGTCCATTTATGATCCCTAAGTGACGTTAAGCGTTTTCTACCGATGGCTTAGCTAAGTTTTTAATAAAGTAGACTACTATCTGAAATTTACTCATCCTTGATGATTTTTTTCAGGGATCGCTTGAAGGGGGGGCTAACCAAAACTGAAAATATCCGGCGTTAAGGGAATGTTTGTCATAGGCCGCCCCGCTTGCCATTCAGCCCATGCCGTAAAAAACGGCCTGCGCCTTAAGAGCCTGTGTAGATACCTGTGCCGCCAGAGCCGGAGATTTAGCCTTGATTAATCGCTTAGCTGATCCGCCACGCCTAAACCAGAATTTTATTTGCGGGGCGTATAAACGGCATGTTTCAACAAATAATCTTCATAATTGCCGCTGAAATCAACGATGCCTTGTGGGGTCAATTCGATGATCCGGGTGGCTAATGAGGAGACGAATTCGCGGTCGTGGCTAACGAAAATCAAGGTGCCAGGGTAGTTTTCCAAGGCCAGGTTCAATGATTCAATGGACTCCATATCCAAATGGTTGGTCGGCTCGTCCATGACCATGACGTTGGCTTTTTGCAGGATCAGTTTGCCAAACAGCATCCGGCCTTTTTCGCCACCAGACAGCACTTTCACCGATTTTTTTATGTCATCTTGCGAAAACAGCAACCGCCCCAAGGTCCCGCGAATTACTTGGTCGTCATCGGTTTCCTTCCGCCATTGACTCATCCATTCGGTAAGGCTCAGGTCTTTGGCAAAATCCTGGGCGTGGTCTTGGGCGAAATAACCTATTTCGGCATTTTCCGCCCATTTTACCGTGCCGGTGTCGGGCGCTAATTCGCCCACCAGGGTTTTCAGCAAGGTGGT
>DBNZ01000218.1:1598-5932 GCA_002299495.1 Methylococcaceae bacterium UBA659 | reverse complement strand
TTTTCAAACAGAGGGGCATCCCCATAGCCTTTGGCCAAACCCTCGACTTCAACGGCCAGGCGATGGAGTTTTTTGGTCTGGTCAAAGCGGATGAACGGATTGACCCGGCTGGAAGGCTTAACTTCATCCAGTTTGATTTTTTCGATCTGCTTGGCCCGCGATGTCGCTTGTCGGGCTTTGGAGGCGTTCGCCGAGAAGCGGCTGACAAAGGTTTGCAATTCGGCAATTTGCGCCTTTTTCTTGGCATTGTCCGCCAACAACCGCTCACGCGCTTGAGTGGAAGCCGTCATGTATTCATCATAATTGCCTGGGTAAACCCGTAATCCACCATAATCCAAATCCGCCATATGGGTGCAGACGCTGTTTAAAAAATGGCGGTCATGGGAGATGATGATCATGGTGGCGGTGCGTCCGTTGAGCACATTCTCCAACCAGCGGATGGTGTTAATGTCCAGGTTGTTGGTCGGCTCGTCCAATAACATGACGTCAGGGTCCGCAAACAAGGCCTGCGCCAACAACACCCGTAATTTCCACCCTGGCGCCACCGCCGTCATCGACCCGTAGTGTTGCTCCAGCGGAATATCCAAACCTAGCAGAATTTCCCCGGCGCGGGCTTCGGCGGTATAGCCATCCATTTCGGCAAATTCAGCTTCCAATTCCGCCACCTTGACGCCGTCGTCTGCGCTCATTTCTGGCAAGTTATAAATGCGGTCACGTTCCTGTTTCACCTGCCATAATGCTTTATGCCCCATCATGACCGTGTCTAGCACCGTAAATTCTTCAAAGGCAAATTGGTCTTGCCGCAAGCTGCCTAGGCGTTCATCGGGGCTAACTGAAACATTGCCCGAAGTCGGCTCGAGTTCACCGCTTAAAATTTTCATCAACGTTGACTTGCCGCAACCGTTAGCGCCTATTAAGCCGTAGCGGTTACCGTCGCCAAATTTCACGGAGATATTTTCAAACAAGGGCTTAGCCCCAAACTGCATGGTGATGTTATGGGTAGAAATCAATGGGTTTTCCTGATGTTGTGAAATGGGGCAAAAAGTTTTTGCCCCCTAGAATCATTTTAAAAATGAACAGCAATAGTCGGTAGGGGATGTAATCCTGACCGTGAATACGGCGTTGCCTGGCACCTTGAATGATTCGCCGCCCTTAACAACCTGCCATTGTCCGGCACCTGGCAGCATGACTTCAAGCTCGCCCTCGATAATTTCCATTTCTTCAGGGTCAGCCGTATTAAAGCAGTATTCACCCGGCAACATAAAACCCAAGGTTTTTTGCGAACCATCGGCAAAATGCAGGGTACGGCTAGTGACCTTGCCGTCAAAGTAAACATTGGCTTTTTTACCACCGTAACATTATTAAATTTTGACATATTATTCCTACCTTAATATAGCTGTAACAGATTTGTAATCATAACATATTGTTTTGTTTATGATAAATATAAAATACCTTTGACACAATAAGGCATATAAACAATAATGGTTCTCGTTAAAAAATTCTGGTTAGATTCTTTTTGCTCCCAAAAAATATCATCATGGTTAAAAAAATTGCACCCTTTATCGCCTTAGTGTGCCTCAGCCAGAGTTGCCAATCGTTGACGCCACTCACTACTAAACAACAGTTAGGTGAACTTTTGTACACCGACACGAACCTTTCCACCAATCGCAACCAATCTTGTGCGACTTGCCACAGCCTTAACCCAATAAAAGACCCGATCAGCGGTAAAATAACCGCACCAGCATTTGTTGATCCTGCTAACGTGGCACAGGGCGTACCGGTGTCCCGTGGCTCGATTGACTTCGCTACCGGCAGCCTTAACACGCCTAGTGTTGGATATGCGCTGTTTAGCCCAAAATTCCACTGGGATGGATCAGAGGGGTTGTACATAGGCGGACAATTTTGGAACGGCAGGTCTCAAGATTTGGCAGACCAAGCCAAACAACCGTTCCTAAACCCGGTGGAAATGGCAATGCCCAACAAGTGGGCTGTCGTCAGCCGCTTGAAGGAAAGCGAAACCTACCAGACATTATTTTGGCAGATTTATCAAATCAACCTGAATGAGATCCCGCACATCAAATTCGCACTGTTCAAACAACAGGCCCCAGAACAAGTTGACGCCGTTTATGATCGCATGGCCGAAGCCATTGCCGAATTTGAAAAATCCGGCCGCTTCCGCAAATTCAACGCCAAATTCGATTTTGTCATGGCTGGCAAAACCAGATTCACCGCCTTGGAAAAGCTAGGCTTAGAAGTCTTCAATGACGAAAACAAAGGCAATTGCGCCGCCTGCCATATCAGCGAAATGCCAATGGACGGACAGAGTAAATCGTTACCGCCGTTGTTCACCGATTTTACCTATGACAACCTCGGCTTACCGCGAAATATAAAAATACCTGGCAACCCAAAACCCGACTTAGGCTTATGTGGGCGTCCGGAAATCACAAAACTTGACCCTAAAAGAAAAGAATGCGGCAAACACAAGGTGATGAGCTTACGCAACATCGCCCTCACCGCGCCCTATGGCCACAACGGCATGTTCGACACGCTAGAGCAAGTCGTCCATTTCTACAATACCCGCGACACCTTGGGCAAGGTTAAAGACAATCTTGACCCGGGTTTTGGCGTTACAGGCTGGCCCGAGCCAGAAGTCGCCATCAATGTCAATACCGATGAACTGGGGGATTTGGGCTTGACCGCTAAAGAGGAAAAGGCCTTAGTCGCCTTTATGAAAACCTTGACGGATGATTATCCCGCATGGGGCAATGACCCGCTGATCCCACCCGGTACCCCTTCACCCTTCACCGAGGGTTTCCGCTAACCTAAAACCCGATGTCTATCGCCATCAAGCCTGAAGCATTGCATTAAAACGAACCATCACAAATAATCGGCATAAACCGTACCCGACAGTTTTTGACGAATCTGCTCATAATTTTCAATGACATCCGCTAGATCGTTGGAATTAAGCTTAACCGTTTTGGGCTGAATGTTGATCGGATTCACCCCTAAAAAATCTTGTAATTCAAACAAATCTTGGCTACCCGGGGCAGTTAAATCCTCATAAAACACTTCAAAGACTGGGTGGTCGGAAAAATAGTTTATGAATGCTTGTTCCGATCTTTTTATGTGTTCAATATCCGCCAAACATTTGTCCAAATCAATGGAAATCCGTTGCTGCGCCCTATCGGTTTGCTGTTGTTTCCCTAAAATGACTGTGGGTGTCTTTTGGCTTGCGGCAAGCCGGTTTGATACATGGCGTTTCAACAAGTTTTTCCGTCTTAAGTGCACGATCTTAATGCTCTTATCGGCCAGTATCGCTTTAAACACCTCGGGGAATTGCTCTTCTAATTGCCGGTATTTTATTTTGCAGCCGATTGCAGAACAATTTGGGTCGCCCCAAACATATTCGTATAAAAACCGGGTAGGATCGGCCGCCAGCAGCTGGTTCAACTCTTCTTGTGTTTTGGCAATAACCTTGGCGTACTTCCCGAGATTTGGGGTGCCTTTCAGGGCAATAACCTCCCCGTGGCAAACGATATCAGAATGCGAATCCAACATCATCCTTAACATGGTGCTACCGGTGCGGGGGGCGCAGGTAATAATAAATTTTTGGATATTGGTTTTCATTAAATGAGAAAGTTGTTTAAGTGATGGGACAGGTAAGTGCGAAACTTTAAATAGCATACGATTTTTCTAACAGGCTCAAATCAATTGGGTTCGATACAAAAAACTGAGTCCCGGCTACGTCACCTGCAAATAAGTTTTGCCCTTAAACTTTTATTGTTCTGCCGGGGCGTGGATTTCATGGCCAGAAACTTTTATCAACCAACCATGATGATGATCACAACCCAAAGTTGACTTTGCGTAAGCATCAAGCCTGACGTAAAAACCTGTAAGCGAGGCAGGTATCTTAGCGGTCACTTTGTGGAAAGTGCTGGTGGATTCTACCGTAAAGGGCAGTGGCCTTTGTTTGGCCGTTATCGTGATGGTGCTAGGGTCAACATCGGCGGGTAATTTAAAAAAAAACTCCGCTTCAGGATTAACTTGCTGGTTGTTATTGGCTGCGCTGTATTCTGGAAGATTGAAATCGGTGAACCGGGGTTTCTTACAAAGGGCTTTTTCCTCGCTCGTTTCGTATGCAAAAACCTGCTGAGCCATGATTAAAATTAACGCTAACAACACGCTGGACAGTGAAAAATTTTTCATCTCTACTCCTCAATTCAATTTTGTAATTGTTATTTTTCAACGACCACTTTAATAAGTTTTATCGTCAAATTCAACCAAATGCCTAGAATATTAACAGGTTATAGATCAGGGCAAGCGCATAAAAATGT
>DBNZ01000218.1:0-1240 GCA_002299495.1 Methylococcaceae bacterium UBA659 | reverse complement strand
GCAGACATAAAGCGTTTTCGTTTGATACTCAACTCGGCGATAGGTGTTTTAAATATTTTTTCAACGGAATTTTCGTAATTGCGTAACTGATCAGAAAAAATGTCGTATGGGTTCATATGATGATCTAAATTTCCATTTAAAACAGGTGTACCGGTTGCTGGTTTTTTTAGAATGTTCTGCCAGCAATCCGCTGATAGTGGTTATATTACGGTTCTATTTGCTTATAACCAATTGAATTTCATTCGTCCTTAAGTCATATTCTGAATAAGTTTCCGGTACCTCGGCGGGGATGGGGAATTGCTTCACCTGCGTGGTGTGCATTTCCAAGATATTGAAGCCGGCCTGGAGCAAGCTGTTAAGCAATTGCTTGACGGTGAGTTTATTCAGAGTCTTGTATTCGCCGATCAAATATTTTTTGACATTCTCAAACTCATTTTCACGGTACATTATGTCTTTTTCTTCATCGGGAACCGTGTCTTTCGCCTCTTTCACTCTTTGCAAATAAACATCTTCATCAACCAGCAAATGAGCCCACGGCTCGTCGATTAAACGCTGTAAATGCGAGCCGAAGGGCGAATAATAAAAAGGCTCTATTTGCAGAAAAAATACCGCGCTGGGTTTTAAGACGCGATGTACTTCGGCTAGGGCGGCGTCTATTGTGGCAACATGTTCGAACACCGACCAGGAATAGCCTCCGTCAAAATGATTGTCGGCAAAAGGCAGGGGTTTGCCGGCTTCGATTTGCTTAAATTGCAAGGAGCTGGGAAATTGGTCGAGATGCAGGGTTTGCAAGGCTTTTTGCGATAAGCTACTAAAAGCTTGGGTAATATCCAACCCCGTGACGCTGCCGAGTACGCTACGGCTTACGCCTAGCGCCATGATGCCATCGCCGCAGCCAAAATCAAAGACATGGCTATGATTTAAATCCAGGTAGTTGCCAAGTCTGGCGGCGACTATGTTGGCGGCATAGACATAATGGGAATAAAACCACGGGTCGGTCTGTTGCAGTTGTGCAACTTCATCATGTTTATGGGTAAATCGCGATCTTAAGCGTTTAAGCATATTGGGTATCCTTTGGATTGTTTTTAAATAGTATTCAGGCAAGGCGGATGTCGGGTGCCGGTAGGTGGGTCGCGGGGCTGTATTGCCTAGGCGGTCGAGCCGCCTAGGCATTATAAGGATTAAAAGAGATATTAAACTCGTTTCTGGGATGATGTTCAGGGCAAGCGCATAAAAATGT
>DBNZ01000117.1:15249-21451 GCA_002299495.1 Methylococcaceae bacterium UBA659 | reverse complement strand
CGCTGTAACGCGCTCGGCGAGACCAGCCCGATCCTCTCCATCCACGATGTCGGCGCGCGTGGCCTGGCCAACGCCGTCCCGGAAATCATCCACGGTAGCCAGCGCGGCGGCCAGTTTGAATTGCGTAAGGTCATTAGCGTCGATACCGGATTGTCGCCGATGCAACTGTGGTGCAACGAGGCGCAAGAACGCTATGTGCTGGCGATCAAGCCAGAATCGTTGCCGTTGTTCACGGCCTTTTGCGAGCGCGAACGTTGCTTGTTTGCGGTCATTGGCGAGGCCACCGAACAAGAACGATTGGTCCTGCACGATGAATGGTTTGGCAACCATCCGGTGGACTTGCCGATGTCCGTCTTGTTCGGTAAACCGCCCAAAATGCACCGCTACGCCAGCCGCATCAAACCTCCGTTATCACCGTTGGATACCCACGGCATTGTGTTGGCGGAGGCGGTCAGGCGGGTGCTGGCCTTTCCCGCCGTCGCGGACAAAAGCTTTTTGATCCATATCGGCGACCGCTCGGTGACCGGTTTAGTGGCGCGTGACCAGATGGTCGGGCCTTGGCAAGTGCCGGTCTCGGATGCGGCGGTGACGGCCTCCGGTTTTCAGGCCCAAACCGGCGAGGCGATGGCAATGGGGGAACGTGCGCCCATCGCCCTGATTGACGCCCCCGCGTCTGGCCGGATAGCCATCGGGGAAGCCTTGACGAACTTGGCGGCGGCACGGATTGATACCCTGCATGACGTAAAACTGTCCGCTAATTGGATGGCGGCGGCGGGTGGCGAAGGCGCAGACGCCGCCCTGTTCGATACCGTAAAAGCGGTGGCCATGGCATTATGCCCGGCCTTAGGGCTGGCCATACCGGTGGGTAAGGATTCCTTGTCTATGAAAACCGTATGGCAGGATGGCGGCCAACAAAAAACCATGACCGCCCCTTTGTCGTTGGTTATTTCCGCCTTTGCCCCGGTCATCGACATCAGCAAAACCTTGACCCCGCAATTACAGCCCATAGAAAACAGCGTGTTGCTGCTGATTGATGTGAGCGCCGGGAAAAACCGTTTGGGCGGTTCGGTGTTGGCGCAAGTTTACCGGCAACTCGGCGACCTGTGCCCTGACTTGGAACAACCGGCATTATTGAAAGCTTTTTTTGAATCCATACAAACCCTAAACCATCACGGCAAGATTTTGGCCTATCATGACCGCTCCGATGGCGGTTTGCTGGCGACCGTGGCGGAAATGCTGTTCGCGGGCCGCATGGGCGTGCATTTAGAACTGGACGGCATGGGCGAAGACTTGCTTGCCATCCTGTTCAACGAAGAATTAGGCGCCGTCCTGCAAATCCGTGACAGCGATTACCGTGAGGTTGTCAAGCTGCTGACCCATAACGGTTTGGTCGATTGTATCCACCGCATCGGCCATACGGTGGCCGGACAGCAACTGACCATCCACCATGCCGGCGGGCAAATTTATTCCGCCAGCCGCTCCGAGTTGCAGTCGGTTTGGTCGGAAACCGGCTACCGGATGCAAGCCCTGCGTGACAACCCCGATTGCGCCCAACAGCAATTTGCCACGATTGATGACGACCGCGACCCCGGGTTACAGGCTTTTTTGACCTTTAATGTCCATGACGACATTACCGCGCCTTATCTGGCCTTGGGTAGGCCAAAAATCGCCATCCTGCGCGAGCAAGGCGTCAACGGCCATTTGGAGATGGCGGCGGCATTCGACCGCGCCGGGTTCACCGCCGTCGATGTCCATAGCAGCGACATCACCGACGGCCGGGTCAGTTTGGCCGATTTCAAGGGGCTTGCCGCTTGCGGCGGGTTTTCTTACGGCGATGTCTTAGGTGCGGGCGGCGGTTGGGCTAAGTCCATCTTGTGCAATGCCCGTGCACGGGACGAGTTCACGGCTTTTTTCCAACGCGAAGACAGTTTTGCCTTAGGCGTATGCAACGGTTGTCAGATGCTGGCGCAGCTTAAGGAATTGATCCCTGGGTCAGACCATTGGCCCAGTTTCAAACGTAACCTGTCCGAACAATTTGAGGCTCGGGTGGTGATGGTGGAGGTGCAAGATTCCCCATCCATTTTGCTGTCCGACATGGCCGGTTCCCGGATGCCGGTAGCGGTAGCCCACGGCGAAGGCCGCGCCGAGTTCGGCGATGGCCCGCAGCAAGTAATGGATTCAAAATGGGTTAGCCTTTGTTATGTTGACAACTACGGGAACAAAACCACAGCTTTTCCCGCCAATCCCAACGGTTCGCCAATGGGCATCGCCGGTCTGACCACGCAGGATGGCCGTTTTACCATCATGATGCCGCATCCTGAGCGTTGTTTCAGAACCCTACAAAATTCTTGGTACCCCCCCGATTGGGGCGAATACGGAGCATGGATGCGCCTGTTCAGGAACGCAAGGTTTTGGGTGGGATAAACAACCCATGCCGCCATGTACAGGGCGACAGCTAATCCTTTATACTCTCCAGATAAAGTCACCCGTATAACTACACCATAAAGAACCGATGAATACAGCCCGTTACGCTAACATTTTCAAAGGCTTGGTGGCAATTGGAATAGTCGCCCTAGTATGGTTTCCAGATGTGGCATGGGAACTGTTCGTTGCATTAAGCCACTTCATTTTTGAAGTGTTTCACCTCATTTTTGAGGTGTTTCACATCATTTTTGAGATGGTGGAAATCAGCCTGGATTTTCTGATCGAACACCTGCTTGAAACCGCTGTACATACCACAGAAATCATTGTTTTTTATCTCATCATGGCGATGATTCTATTCTTAGTTTATGGTCTTTTCCAATGGTTGCGGGGGGCTTACCGGCGTTGGTGGGATGCTTTTATGGCCAAACTGAAATCTTTAAAAATGGGTGTCAAGCAGATGTTTCAAGGCATGAACATGGCGGAAAAAGCAAGCTGGTTGGCCTTAGTCGTTGTGGCCGTAATCACCCGCATGTTGCTCGGTTTTTAGCTACGCTAATAACATTCCGCCTATAAAAAACGGCAGTGGTTAGAATGTGACTGTGACGGTAGCAGCACCGTCCCTACGATGTTTAACCCGTTCGCATCTGACCGCTACCTAAAAAACATATTGACGTGAAGCTATCCGTAGAAAATTTGGTACAAACCCCTATCCCGACTCAGCATGGCACATTTGTTTTGCATTATTTCAGCAATAACAAAGACCACAAAGAACACTTAGCCTTAGTTAAGGGCGAAGTGGCGGGTCTGGAAAATGTGCCCGTGCGTATCCATTCAGAATGTTTTACCGGCGATGTGTTAGGTTCTAGGCGGTGCGATTGCGGGGAACAGTTAGACATGGCCATGCGCCTGATTGCCGAGGCCGGGTTCGGCGTACTGGTTTATTTACGGCAGGAAGGCCGGGGCATAGGCCTGCTGAAGAAATTACAGGCCTATAATCTGCAAGACCAAGGACTGGACACCGTTGATGCCAACTTGCAGCTAGGGCATCTTGCCGACGAACGTGAATATGGCATTGCGGCATCGATATTGGAAAATTTACAGGTGAAATCGATCCGGCTGATCACGAACAATCCAAAAAAGATGACCGAATTGCAAAAATTGGGCGTCAAGGTCTTAGGCCGGATGTCGGCAGAAGTGCCCGCCCATGATGAAAATGCCCATTACCTAAAAACAAAAGCCGAGAAAATGGCGCATTGGTTGCTCGGAAAGTCAAAAACAGATTGAAGCACCAAAAAATAACCCTATCTCCAACGCTATGGATAGCGGTCGGATAAACCGGTTAATATCAAAAACACCATAATAATAAAAAGAGAAATGACATGAATATAAAAGTTTTTCTTGGCCTTGCCTTAGCCACATTGCCGATTAATGCGGCCGAACATCACAGCGGCCATGGTGACGCATCCGCAGGCGGTAGTGGCAGCCGCTGCATAAAAGCGCACTTAAGTAAATTTACCCCGCAGCATTTATCAAAAGTCAAACCGGCTGCTGAAATTTCGTTTGTGGTCATGAACATCAAATCACCCGATCAAATCCGTTTAACGGTTAAAAAAATACCGATCGCATTTGACTCAGAGTTTAGAGACCCTTTTTACTTGATAAAGGCCAAATTGCCCGGGCAATTGAAAAACACCATGGTGCGGATTGATATTCAAGTGCAGGCTAAGTCACCTGGTTGCGAAGCGGAAAACGGCTGGCTGGTGAACATTACCGAAGAGTGAGTGACGGACAGACCCGGCGGTTTTAGTGCTATAGTGGCGAGCGGGACAGAGCCATTACTGCGATAGGTTATTAACCCGATCCCAATTTATCCTGATGCGCCGTTCGGGTTGAACTTTTTGCAGCCTAAAGGGAAAAGCCCAGCGACAGTATTCTCCCGCATACCGTCGCAGCAGGCCGGGCGTACAGAAATTTAGCCTAGGTTGTTAGCCTGCGTTAGCGTTTCAAAATCACAACCCGAATCTTCAAATGTCTGAAAAAACCGCCGTAAAACAATGCACTGCCTATTGTCTTGCCCATGGTTTTGACATCAATGGCTTGTCGAAGCATCTGTCAGATTCGAGCTTGATCAGGATCATCAAGGGCTCGTTGATGATTGAAGATGAAGACACCTGTTCGGTCGTTTTCTCCTATGGCACCGTCGTCCACTGGAATATCAGCGCCGAAGCACAAACCCGTCTGGATAAATTGCTCCTAGCCTATGCCGAGACCCCCTTGCCAGCCGTTGAGGCAGACCATTTCACCTTTGCCTTAGATTGCCCTACCACCCGCATCAACGAAGACCATATCGAAGTGGAGTCCTCAGACCCCATCCTGCTGTTCTCGCTGTCCCAAGGCATGGCTCAGTCGATCAAACTGGCGTCCTTTGAAACCCAGGCCTTAGCCACCATCAACAACACCCGCTACATCCCCAAATCGCTGGCCGAAACCGGCGCCATCAAACTAACCCGCCAGCAAATCGCCAAAATCCGCGGCCAACTGTTCCTGACCAAAAGCGACATCATCCTCAACTACGACTTGCTAGACACCCCGGAATTCTTCTGGGAATACCCCGAATACGAAAGCTACTACGGCGTCACCGCCAAATACCTGGAAATCACCCCGCGCACCCAAGTGCTGTCAAAAAAACTGGAAACCATCCACGAACTGTTTGAAATGCTCGCCGACGAACAAAAGCACCGCCATTCGACCATTTTGGAATGGATCATCATCTGGTTGATCGCCTTTGAGATTGTCATGACTATCATAGAAAAGCAGTTGCTTTAGGTTTTTTTAGCCCTTATTGATCCGGCCCTTGCCAGTCGCAGCACATGCTAACCATTACCGCCGAAAAGACCGTTATAATCCGGTTTTTGAAATCGATTGTGAAAATTATCTATGGAAGTAAACAAGCTCTACGCCCTAGATTTTGACGGCGTCATCTGCGATAGCGCGGTGGAAACCGCCATCACCGGCTGGAAGGCGGCCCGATTAATCTGGGACGACATGCCACCGGCCGTGCCAACGCAAGGTATCGGCCATTTCCGGGAGGTAAGGCCGCTGATTGAAACCGGTTATGAAGCCATCTTGGCGATGCGCTTGTTGTTTCTAGGCAAAACCGTTGCCGAGATTGAGCAAAACTACGGCGTGCTTAGCCAACAGTTGTTGCAGGAAGTGGAGGGCGGTGTTGATAGCTTAAAAAAACGCTTCGGCGCCACCCGCGACCAATGGATAGCCGAGGATTTGGCCGGGTGGGTGGCGATGAACCCGTTGTTCCCTGGGATGGTCGGGAAACTACGCCTGATCCAAGAACAAAGCCTTTGCTACATTATCACCACTAAACAAGAACGTTTCGTCAAACAAATCCTAAACGCCCATAACCTGGACATGCCGGACGGGCGGATTTTCGGTTTGGACCGCAACATGGGAAAACCGGCGGTGTTGCGCTATGTGCTGGCGGCTCATCCTGAACGAGTCATTGTTTTCATTGAGGATCGTTTGCCAACCTTAGTGAACATCCTCAACGCCCAGGATTTAGCGGGCGTCCAATTGATATTGGCTTTATGGGGTTATCACACCGAAGCGGACCGGGTGCGGGCAGGCCAATTGCCGATTGCGGTACAAACCTTGGATGAATTTTTAGCCTGGTGAAGTGCCTGCCGGTATCTAAACCATGCTAAATTTGGCATTGTTAATTTTAGACAGCTTTAATATTTTTTAGCCTTAGTATTCAATTAGA
>DBNZ01000117.1:11458-14885 GCA_002299495.1 Methylococcaceae bacterium UBA659 | reverse complement strand
TAAATTTTTTGTGGCTTGGGTTGTTTGCGGGTGCGTTCGCTGTCGCCGTCTGGTTTTTTGGTTGAATCCGCAGGGCTTACAAGGCACTCATTTATTTCTGGCCGGTCATAAAACCTCTTGTCAAAACGGCCATTATTTATTTTTCCTAAAAAAGTGATATTTCATGGACAGCGGCAAACGTAGTGGTTTTGTTTTTTTCATGGCCGTAGCGGCAAGCCTGTTATTGTCGGCCTGCGGCGGGCATTCGGTCAGCGATGAGGTGGCCGGCCTTTTGGTCCTAGAGCGCATCTTTCCGACCGAAACCAAGCCATCGACCCATTTTGCAGAGAATATCAAGGCGACTCCGGTACACCATGTATTGAACGGCCAAACCCGTATCATCGTGCCGGTGTCCGATGGCACGATGGCCGCTTTGGACGCGGATTCCGGGGCATTGCTTTGGCAGTTGCCCGCACCTACCCCGCCCGGCCAACAAGCACAATTAGGGGCGTCCCCGGTGTTGGTGGATGATCTGTTGGTGGTGATTTACCAAAGCCTGGACAAGGGCGCGCGCAGCAGCCAGAACCTGGCCGTGCTGGATTTGGCAAACAACCGCTGGCATCCGGATTTTCCCGTGCTGGCTTTTGCCGCCGAACAACGCACTGCCGATGGCAAGGGCGTGGTCAAGTTTAACCCGGCGGATGCGTACCCCCACGCCGCCCTTAAACATTGGCGACCTGAAGGCAAACGGCTCGGCTTTGTTTACGCCGGTCTCGGCAATGCCGCCGACCAGCAGCCTTACCACGGCTGGTTGTTTGAAATCGACCTGGATGCCTGGCAACGGCGCGGCCTTGGCCAGGCCATGAACAACATCTTGTTGACCACGCCGGAAACGGAGTGTCCGGTCACCTTGGAATACGGCACCCAGGAAATGATTTGCGCGGGCGGGATTTGGGCGCCGGCCGGACCTTTGCTGGAAATCACCGGCGCAGGCGCCGAATTATTTGTCACCACAGGTAATGGGCAAGTCGATTTGGCGCGTAAGGATTACGCCAACAGTGTGCTGAAAATTACTTTGGGCCAGCCGTTTGAGGCCGGGTGTGACATGCAGCTCTGCGCCAATTTCAATCCGCTTAAGCCCAGCATGGCCTGTTTGGAATCTTGCAAAAACCTGTTTATCCCAAGGCCCATGCCGGGTGACGCCCCGATTAAACCGCCCAATGGGGAATGCGATCACCGGGATTTTTGGGAATGCCTGGCCTGGATGGATTACGATTTGGGCGCCAGCCCGCCGGTGAAGGTCAAATTGCCCGATGGGCGTAGCGTCTTGGTGCAACCAGGCAAAGACGGCGCGGCCTATCTGATCGACGCCGACCACTTAGGCATCCAATACGACCGCCTACAAATCGCCGAATTATGTGGCTCGCCGACGGATTTATGTAAGTTGAGCTGGGCGGGCATGATCGTCACCCAGCCCTTGCAAACCCAAGTGAACGGTGAGCCGGTGGTGATCATTCCGACGTTTAGCCCGGATAAAACCCATATCGCCGGAGTGGTGGCGGTGAAAATTGCCTTGATCGATGGCGTACCTAAGCTCAAACCTTTTTGGCGCTTTCCTGAGGCCGGTTATCCCGATGCGTTGAAGATGTTCAGAAGCCATCCGTCTTTTCCGGTTTTGACCACCCATTTGGGAAACCCTAAGGACGCCGTGGTTTGGATAGTTGATATTGGCAACCCTGGCACACTCTATGGTATCCGTGCCAAAGACGGGCGGTTGCTGGCCAAACAAAGCCTGCAAGGCAGCGGCAGGCAAATGGCTTTTCCGGTGATTGTCGATGACAAGATTTATTTGTCTTCGATGATGCCCAATACCGGCAAGGCATTTATAGAGGCCTACCGTATCGGGCGGATGGGTCTTGACCCGTAGGGAGACCGCACCGCATACCCATAAAACAATTAAGTGGTGATTGCGGGCTTTTCCCTTTACGGCTTTTACTATCGGTCGGTCAACTCGGCCAATGGTCGGTATCGGGCGGTCAATCCCAATCCTTCGGCCACGGGCCTAGAGCAGAGAGCGCCTTGATAGGTGTTGATCGCTTTGGCGCGGCCGGGTTCGGCCATAAAACCCGCCAAACCGCCATCCGCCAGTTTTTGCACATAGGGGAAGGTGGCCGCGGTCAACGCCAACGTGGCCGTGCGCGGATACGCCCCCGGCATGTTGGTGACGCAGTAATGCACGACACCATGCTCGACATAGACCGGATGGCTGTGCGAGGTCGGCCGGGAAGTGGCGATGCAGCCGCCTTGGTCGATGCTGACATCGACCGCAACGGAACCGGGCTGCAACGCTTTTATCATGGCTTCGGTGACCACGTCATCGGCTTTAGCGCCATGCCGCAATACCGCGCCCACCAATAAATCGGTGTCGGCCAGGCGTAAACCGATTTGTTCAGGGCTAGAGATGAAGAAATCCACCGCGCCGATTTTTTCCTTAAACAGCATTCCTTTTTCCGGCAACAAGCCCGCTACGGCGACTTCCGCGCCCAAGCCATAAGCGGTTCTGGCGGCATGAAAACCGACCACGCCATCGCCTACCACCAGCACCCGGCCATGCCGTACCCCCAGCACTTCGCCCAATTGCACACCTTTGCCGCCGTGGGTTTTGGCCAGATAAAACGCGCCAACCTGCACCGCCATGTTGCCGGCAATCGCGCTCATCGGCGCCAATAGCGGCAAACGACCTTGGCTGTCTTCTAGGGTCTCATAAGCGACGGCGGTGGTCTTAGTGGCCAGCAAGGCATCCGTCAGGCCGGGGTCGACCCCGGCCAGATGGAAAAAAGTGAACACGGTTTGACCCTGCAAAAAGCTGTATTCGCTGGGTTCAGGCTCCTTTACTTTGACTACCAAACCGCTATCCCAAGCCTGGGTCGCAGAGCACAAGACGGCACCGGCGTCCACATATTCGGCATTGCTGAAGCCTGCGGCATTGCCGGCATCGGTTTCCACCTTAAGCAGATGCCCTGCCGCCGTCAGCTTTCGCACCGCCTCAGGTGTCACCGCGACCCGGCCCTCTTGATTCTTAATTTCTTTGGGTATGCCAATCATCATATTGGAGCTCCTGTAAGTCACAGAGTTTTGAGTGGTAAAGTTGACAAAATGTGCCGTTCAACCCTGATGCTTTGCGTTGAACGGTAAAGCAAAATTCCAAAAGCAGGAACTATGCCTTGTAGGGTGAGTGATTATAGGTCGACTCAGAATTTTTGTGGCGCATGCAGTAAAGCTGCAGCGGTCTCGACAAACGCTTAGGCGATAGTTTAACCGGTTGCTTTAATAAACATCGGCGTTAAATGGGCGGCTTTAGGTTAATATTGATCCGGCCTTTTAAAGTTTTAACCCTCGTTCGCCTTGAGCGGGTCGAAAGGCGCCTGTGCTGCGACTGGCTCAGCAC
>DBNZ01000117.1:9271-11109 GCA_002299495.1 Methylococcaceae bacterium UBA659 | reverse complement strand
GCCGGATCAATAGTTAAAATATGAACGCAGGCGCGGACAAAATCAGAATGGCGGCTTGGCTACAGGAAATGAGCCGTATCCGGCAAGGGCAAATCCATTATGCGGTGGTGGCTTGCCGGTTGGGGTTGATGCTGGTGGCGGTTAGCGGACAAGGTTTGTGTTATTGGGCTTTTGGCGATGATCCGGGGTTTTTGCTGGCTGATTTATGCAAGTCGCATAAAAATGACCGGGTGCGGGCAGGGGACGACGATTTGCACCGCTTGACGACGCAATTGTCAAAGTGCTTGGGTAAACGGCACCTGCCGGACTTCATTCCACTGGACTTGCGGGGTACGGCGTTCCAGCGGCAAGTGTGGCAAGCGCTTAGGCAAATTCCGCCGGGTGGGACGGCCAGTTATGCCGAAATTGCCCGCCGCATCGGTTTGCCGAAGGCGGTCAGGGCCGTGGCTTCCGCTTGCGCGGCCAATCCGGTGTCCATCCTGGTGCCGTGCCATCGCGTTGTCCGTAGCGATGGCCGCTTATCGGGTTACCATTGGGGGGCATGGCGCAAACAAGCTTTGTTGGATTGGGAAAAAGAGGGCGATTCATGACCGGCGATTTGTTCGAGTGCTTTATGGAACCGGATACGGCCATGAAGCGGTTGGCATCTGGCGCGTGGGTGTTGTCGGGTTTTGCCTTGGGGGAGGCGGAAAACTTATGGGATTTGGCGCAAACAGTCATCACCCAAGCCCCGTTGCGATGCCTATTGACTCCCGGTGGCAAGAGTATGTCCGTCGCCTTGACCAATTGCGGCCAGTTGGGCTGGTACAGCGACCGCCGTGGCTATCGTTACGAACGGCATGATCCCTTGACGGGAAAGCCCTGGCCAGGTCTGTCGGATAAGTTTTTGGCGTTTGCCGGACGGGCCGCGGCGGTGGCGGGTTACCCTGGCTTTACGCCAGACACCTGCTTGCTTAACCGTTACTTGCCCGGAACCCGGATGGGGCTGCATCAAGATAAAGACGAAACCGATTTTTCCCAGCCTATCGTGTCGGTGTCGTTGGGTTTGTCGGCGGTGTTTTTGTTCGGGGGCTTAAAACGAAATGACAAAACCAGCCGGGTGTTGTTGCGGCATGGCGACGTGGTGGTTTGGGGCGGGCCGTCGCGCTTGTGTTTCCACGGCGTGTCGGCGGTGAAGGACGGTGGGCATCCGTTGCTGGGAAAGCAACGGGTCAATCTGACTTTCCGAAAAGCGGGTTAAAGGGTCTTTGGTAGGGGTAGGGGTAGGGGCAGGGGCGACGCCCCGTCGCGAATTTAAACATACTCATCGCGACGGGGCATTGCTTCTACGGATAACGCTCGTGCCTTGCTTATAACTCGAATTCCGCTGGGTTTAACCCTAATTCCTTGGCAATTTTTACGGCTACTTTCTTTTCCGCATCGTCAAAATTTCCGTCGGACGAGGCAATGGCGATAATCATGCGGGTCAACAGGCGAGCCGCGTCCGTGTTGCTTTTCATTTTGCCTAAGGTCTGGTAAGCCTTGGCCTCCCCAGTATCCCGGTCAAACTCCAATTGGCTGATGAAGTTCTGGAAGGCGTTGATCACATCGCTGGTCGGAAAAATAGACAACGAGTCGTTGCTCTCTATGAACTTGACCATTTTTTGCTTTTCTTCCGAGCTAACGCCGCCGTCGGCCATCGCAATCAGCGCGGAACCGGCCATCGCCGCGTTCAGGAAGTCTTTGTTTTTGAACTTTAACGCTTCGGTTTTCATATCGTTTGCTTTGGTTTTCAATTGGTCTAAAAATCTTTGGAAACTCATCGGTTACTCCGTTGTCGTGGTGAAAAAAGTCGTGGT
>DBNZ01000117.1:0-8947 GCA_002299495.1 Methylococcaceae bacterium UBA659 | reverse complement strand
TGAAAAAAGTCGTGGTGAAAAAAATGTAGCTTTAATAGGCATTCTTGGTTTTGAGATAAGCCTCACTGCCTAGCGGGACGGCTTCCTTGACCCCAAAACAGTGTTGCCGGTTCAGGATGGCTTGCGCCCATTGCTGGTGGGTGGCGACTTCGCACATGGAATCGTGCATCCTGAACACGGCCGGCGCGGCTTGGTCGCATAGGCTTAAGGCCATTTCATAATCGTCCCTGCCGACCGCATAACAGGCTTCGATGGTGGCTATTTGGCTAGGATGGATGGCGGTTTTACCGCTCAACCCGTGCGCTAAATCCAAACCGATTTCTGCTTGCAAGGTGGCGATGTCGTTCAGGTATTCAAACACCGGCGCGGACAATTGGAAACCATACGGCTTGAAGGTGCAGGCCAAATGGGCGATGACCGAGGCCATCGGTGTTTGGTACAGGGTATAACCGCGGGGTCTACGGATGCCCAGTAAATTCATCAGGTCATTGCCACCGATTCTTAACATCAAGATAGAGGCAAAAACCTCTTCCCGCAACAATTCTTCGCGTAATGCCGTCATTGCCGCAGGATCAAAGACATCCCGGGTCTCCAACGTGGGCATGAGCTTGAACTGGCCAGCGTTGAGCAAGTCAAAGTAGGCACGAAAATTGCTTTCGTTGAATTTCGGCAGGACAAAGCCGTCGATGTGGTCGATGCCGGGTAAATCCAGCAAGCGCTTTAAGATGTCTGGGTTACGAACGCGGATAAAGCGGAATTTGTCTGGTAAGGCGATTAAGTCCTTGAGGCTGTCGCGCAAATGTTCAAGGCTGCGGCCAATATCGTCATCGGCGACCGCATCCTCGGTACAGAAAATCATCGACCGTAAGCCGGGCAGTTTGTCGCCGTTGGCAATACTGACCAGATCAGCCCGATGGGCGGGCATGTACAACGATGCGCCCAATTGCCAGGGGAAGAAGGTTTTGTCGGAACCAGACGGCTTCATGAGAGCTCCTTGATTAAGGCGACGGCGCGGTAAGGCAGTTCGGCATGGGTTGCTAACGGTATGGCGCGGGTCTTAGCCAGCCAGCGCAAATGCCGGGTTTCCAGGTGGTCAGGGTCTTTTAGCAAGAGCAGCCGGGCTTCCCGGCGCAACAATGCCCGGGTGGCTTCGCCAATGCCGGGTTTTATCAAATGGGTTTGGCGGATTTGGTAATGTTGCCGTAGCCAGTCGATGCAGCGTTGTGTTTGCTGTTGCAGGTGCGCTTGATCCAATTGTGGGGAAGTTTGATCAAACCCCTGTTGCCAGAGAGCGGCGGCGGCGGACAGCACTTGGCCGACAAAATAAGCGGACACGTCATGCCCGGCAAACTGTTGGTAAAAAACACAGGCATGAAAGTCGTCCGCCGCTAACCGGGCCGGATCGTAAACGGTGCGGCTCACTAAACCGGAAACGGTGGCATTGAGGATGCAGGAGGGGATGAGATAATCCTCGGATGAGGCCGCTACCGCCGCAGTGCCGGACAAATCAGCCAGCACAAACAGCTGCGGTGCTATGTTGACGCCATCGGTATGGCTAAATACGGCCAGGCTGTCCGCCAATTGTTTGGAAATGACGCCTTTGCCCGTCCAACCGTCCACAAACACCAAGGTTTCCGGCCCATGTGATTTTAAGATGTGGCGCAGGGCGTTACGGTCCAAACCGACATCGCGGATAATGGACACCGAATAATGCGCTACTTCTTGGTTGAAATATTGTCGTAGCAGATGCTTAAGCACCACGCCTATCGGCGTCCCCGCCCGCGCCAACGAAACTAAGGTGATGCCGTGCGGGCGGCTTTCGGCAATCCGGCTAGCCAAAATCAGGGCATGGCGAGCCAGTTTTGCTTTGTTGTCCAACAACGCTTCATGGAACAAGGCCAGGTAGTCTTCCGCAGGCAAGGATTCATGGCTGAGCATTTGCGAATAATGCTTCCGCCCGGATTGGATCAGCGCCTCTTTGAGCGCGACCGGCGTGTCTTCTAGGGCTATGGGTTGCAGCAGGAATTCAACGTCTGCGGCGGCGTAGCTGCCGGTAAACGGGACGTGTGCGGGCATCAGGCGGCGGCCAAATAGCGGCTAAGTTGGGTGTTTTTGGGGATCAGCGCATAATCGCACAGACTCATGAAAGCGGCGTCGGTTCTGCTGTCACCGGCGCCAAAAGTCAGCAATCCGGGATATTCTCGTTGGTAGCGTCCCAGTAGATAGGCCACAGCCTTTTCTTTGGTGATGGGTTTTGGCAGTACGGCTAGGTTATTGCCGTTCAGGTGCCAGTAAAGTTTGCCTTCGCCGATGGCTGGATGGTTGTCGATGACGGCATGCAATAACGCGAGCAGGGGTGCTTCGGTGCCGTCGGTATGCTTGATGACTCCGTACCAAGTGGTCTTAAAATCCTGCACTAAGCGAGTTTTATACCCGTTGACTTGCTGGCAAAAAGTCTCTATGTCATGCCATAGATCGAGTAAGCACCCCATAAATTCGGACTGTTGCTTAAGCATCAAAGCCATCCAAGTAGGGTCCGGGATGCCGGACTTATCCAAAATGACGGCGCCGTGGTTTAAAACGGCTTCTTCCGAAAACGGCAGCTTGACCCGGGCAAAGGCGCCGGCATCACGCGCGGTGACCGGTACGACCTTGAAGCCTTCCGAAAACCATTGCCATAGCCATTGTTGCTTGTAGGTGGAAAAGGAATTAGCGGCGCCGTCGGGCAGGAAGGCGCGGGCTTGTAGGCGCTCGTCAACGGGACATTTGCGTAGGGTTTGGAACAAGGTGTCGTCTAAATCCAAAAAAAGATAACGTTGCATAGGGGGTCGAGGTCGCTGTGCGTTGCGGCCATTATCGCATGCCCGTTAAAGGCCAAGCTATAATGGCCAAGACAATTTTTTATGACGGGCTGGGAGCATGGCAAAAATCACCGCCCTATCGCAATTGGATCTGGATGGCACTTACAGCTATGCCGATTACTTGACCGAGAACGCTGCCTGCGTCCGTTAGACGGGTTACCAACACTGCACAGTATGATTCCAGCTTCAAGTCAAAAATACGGCCATGAAAAAAATTCATTATTTAGTCGTACTTGCCAAAATAGGGCATTTCGCTCGTGCGGCGGAGGCTTGCCATATTTCCCAGCCGACGCTCAGCTCTGCAATCCAACATTTAGAAGAAGAGCTAGGCGTTAAGCTTATCCAGCGCGGACAACGGTTTATCGGCTTGACACCCGAAGGCGAAAAAATACTGGTTCACGCCCAACGTCTAGTGGCGGATTGGGAGGCATTAAAACAAGAAGCGGCGTTATGCAAACAGCAATTAACGGGAACATTACGTATCGGTGCCATTCCGACGACCTTAGCGGTTGAGCCGTTGCTGACAGCAGCCTATCGCAATGCTTACCCTAATTTACGCTTTCAACTTTTTTCGCAGTGCGCTGAACAGATTATTCGGCGACTGGATGAATTTGAACTGGATTTTGGTTTAACCTACTTGGAAGACCCGCGTTTGCAAGGCTTTAAAGTGCTGCCACTTTATCAGGAACGGCATGTGTTATTAGCACGGCAAGCTGAATTAGCCGAGTTTTCGGTTCCTTTGGACTGGCAAACCGCCGCGCAATTACCGCTCTGTTTATTAACGCCCAATATGCAAAATCGCCAGTTGCTGGACGCAGCTTTTCGTAATGCGGGCGTAAAACCCAATATTGTGGTGGAAACGGATGCGGTATTTTCCATGTATGCGCATGTGCGTTGTGCGGGATTATTTGCCATCGTGCCGCACAGTTTGTTGAGCTTGATTGAAATGCGTCAGGAAGTCAGCGCAATTCCTTTGCATCCGGTTTTAACCCGTCAAATAGGACTTATTGCCCGTCAGCAAAATTTGGAGTTGCCGATACAACAAGCCGCGTGGCAGATTGCCGCAGGGCTTAACTTGCAAAGTCGTTTTGATGCCTTGATAGATTTTATCTATTAAGCAATTGATACAATCAATTGGCTGAAAATTTCACCGAGATAGACAATGCTAGCACCTGAAGCATCAGGCATGACTCACTTTACGCGCCGCGTGAAGTTTTTAAATCTCAACTGAAAAAGGTATCAGCTCATGGCAAAAATTGTTTGTGTACTCTACGACGACCCGATTGACGGCTATCCCCCTGCTTATGCTCGCGAAGAGTGTCCGCAGCCCGAAGTGTATCCCGACGGGCAAACTTTACCGACTCCCAAAGCCATCGACTTTAAATCGGGTCAATTATTAGGCTGTGTTTCGGGCGAATTAGGTTTGCGTAACTATTTGCAAGAAAACGGTCACACCTTAGTCGTAACCTCAAGCAAAGACGGTGCCGACAGTGTTTTAGACCGTGAATTAGCGGATGCAGAAATCGTGATTTCGCAACCCTTCTGGCCTGCTTATATGACCGCTGAACGAATTGCGAAAGCCAAAAACCTGAAACTGATTGTTACGGCGGGTATCGGTTCTGACCATACCGATTTACAAGCGGCGATGGCACATAATGTGACCGTTGCGGAAGTCACTTATTGCAATAGCAACGCGGTCGCAGAGCATGTGGTGATGTCGATTTTGGCATTGGTAAGAAATTTTATTCCATCGCATAACTGGGTGTTAAAAGGCGGCTGGAATATTGCCGATTGCGTGTCTCGTTCTTATGATTTAGAGGCGATGAGTGTTGGTACAGTGGCGGCGGGTCGTATTGGTTTGCGGGTGTTGCGTTTGCTGAAAGCGTTTGGGGTTAAACTGCATTACATGGATCGCCATCGTTTGCCCGAAGCGGTGGAAAAAGAGCTTGATTTAACTTATCACAGCGAATTAAAAACCCTGGCGGCGGCGTGTGATGTAGTGACTTTGAACTGTCCATTACATCCTGAAACCGAGCATATGATCAATGCGGAAACCATACGCTATTTCAAACGCGGCGCTTATTTGGTCAATACCGCACGCGGCAAACTCTGCGACCGTGATGTGATTGTGGCAGCCTTAGAAAACGGTCAACTGGCGGGTTATGCGGGGGATGTCTGGTTTCCACAACCTGCACCGAACGACCATCCTTGGCGCACCATGCCGAATCATGGCATGACTCCGCATATCTCAGGCACAAGCTTGTCTGCTCAAGCGCGTTATGCGGCGGGAACTCGTGAAATTTTGGAGTGCTATTTTGAAAATCGTCCCATCCGGAATGAATATCTAATTGTTCAGAACGGTGCTTTAGCGGGTGTCGGCGCACATTCTTACAGTAAGGGCAATGCGACCGGAGGTTCGGAAGAAGCGGCTAAATTCAACCAAAACAAAGCCTAGAGAGTGTCGTCACGAGATTCTAAGCCACCACACAAGGCGGCGAATCGGCACGCCGACTAAGAAGGAAGACAGGTTTTTCGCGTAGCGGGTGGCGATTTTGCGCCAGAACTGGAGCTGCAGAAATGCGTTCTCCAGCAAATGGCGCAGTCGGTAGCGACACATGCTCGCTGTGGAGGCGGCGCGCTACGATAACATCTCCCGCAACTGCGCCAAATTAGCCTTCCCCCGTTGCTTGGCTTCTTCCGGGGGCAGTTTCTTTTTATGCACCCATTCTAAGTCGTCTTCCGGCAACTCGGCCAGAAACCTACTGGGTTCGCATTCGCTGATTTCGCCATAACGTTTGCGGTGGGTGCAATAGCTAAAGGTCAGCGTGCGCTGGGCCCGGGTGATGCCGACGTAGGCTAAGCGGCGTTCTTCTTCGATGTCGCCGGTTTCGATGCTGTTTTGGTGCGGCAGCAGGTTTTCTTCCATGCCGATCAGGAACACATGCGGAAATTCTAAGCCCTTGGCGGCGTGTAGGGTCATCAGGCTGACTTGGTCGCTGGTTTCTGGCTCTTGCTGGCGTTCCAAAATGTCCATTAGCATGATGTTGGCGATGACTTCGGCTAAGGGTTTTTGTTTTCCGGTGTCTTTGTCGGCGATGCGCTGCAACCAGTCCAATAATTCGTGGACGTTGGCCAGTTTGCGTTCGGCGGCTTCCTTGCTTTTGCTGTTTTCGCGCAGCCAACCGGCGTAGTCGATCTGCGCGACCATTTGTCCGATGACGGCGAAGGTGTCGCCGTGGGCCAGCTGGCCTGCGGTATCGAGCACCCAAGCGCGGAACCGGGCTAGGCGTGCGGCGGCCTTTTCGCCCAAGGTTTGTGTCAAGCCGAATTCGGCACTGGCCGCGAACAGGCTGATATGCCGACGGTTGGCGTAATCGCCGAGTTTTTCCAAGGTGGTCGGGCCGATTTCGCGGCGCGGCGTGTTGATGATACGCAAAAACGCCGCGTCGTCGTCGGGGTTCACCATCAGCCGCAGGTAGGCGAGGATGTCCTTGATTTCGGTGTGGGCGAAAAACGAGGTGCTGCCGCTGATGAAATAGGGGATGTGGTTTTCGCGTAAGCCCCGCTCGAACAGCCGCGATTGGTGGTTGCCTCGGTACAGGATGGCGTAGTCGCGGTAACGCCCGCCCGATTTGAATTTGTGGTGGATGATTTCCGCGACGATTTGCTGGGCTTCGGTGGTCTCATCCTTGTGGCTAAGCACCCGGATCGGGTCGCCGTAGCCGATTTCGCTCCACAGACGTTTTTCAAACACATGCGGATTGTTGGCGATCAGCCGGTTGGCGGCCTTTAGGATGCGGCCGGTGGAGCGGTAATTCTGCTCCAGTTTGATGACGTGCAAACGGGCAAAATCGCGCTGCAATTGCGCCAGGTTTTCCGGTTGCGCCCCGCGCCAGGCATAGATGGACTGGTCGTCATCGCCGACCACGGTAAACCGGCCTAGTTTGCCCGCCAGCAATTTCACTAACTGGTATTGGGTGAGGTTGGTGTCCTGGTATTCGTCAACCAACAAATAGCGGATCTTGTTTTGCCATTTTTCCAGCACGGCGGGATGCTGTTGGAACAACAGCACGGGCAGCAAAATCAAGTCGTCAAAATCGACCGCGTTATAGGCTTTTAGGCTGCGGGTGTAGTCGGCGTAAAGCTGCGCCGCCGCGATTGGGTTTTGGATGCTTGTTAACGCTTGTGCGACGGTGACGAAAGCGTTTTTCCAAGCGCCGATCTGCCGGGCATAACGTTCGCTCTGTTCGGCGTCGTAATGCTTTAGGTCATGCGCGATCAGGTTTTTTAGCAGGGCATGTTTGTCTTGTTCGTCGAACAGGGTTAACCCGGCTTTGTAGGCCAGGGTCTGGTGTTCTTTACGCAAGATGTCCAAACCTAGCGAGTGGAAGGTGGACACGCGCAGCCCGCGGCTGGCTTGGCCGTCCAGCAATTTATCGACGCGGCCCTGCATTTCCCGCGCCGCCTTGTTGGTGAAGGTGACGGCGGCGATGTGATGCGCCGGTGTGCCTTGCTTGATTAAATAAGCGATTTTCTCCGTGATGACCCGGGTTTTGCCGCTACCTGCGCCGGCTAACACCAGCAAAGGGCGGTCGATGGTCTTTACGGCGGCTTGTTGCTCTAGGTTGAGTTTGGACATTTTTATCAAAAGTAGGTTGGGGGGGTGCTCAACCTACAAATTATAATTGGACATTTTGGCTGTTCACGGCTTCTGCGATAATAAGGCACAAAAACACCAATAACCACTCATTTAATGACATGAATAAAGAAATCGTCTTAACCGGCATCACCACCACCGGCACCCCGCATTTGGGCAATTACGTCGGGGCTATTAGGCCTGCAATTGCCGCCAGTAAAAACAAGCATGTCACGCCTTTTTATTTTTTGGCCGATTACCATGCGTTGATCAAATGCCAGGAGCCGGAGAAAGTCCGCCAATCCAGCCTTGAAATCGCCGCGACTTGGTTGGCGTTGGGTTTGGACACTAAAAACGCGGTATTTTACCGACAATCGGACGTACCGGAAATTCTTGAATTGGCCTGGATGTTGGCCTGTGTGGCGTCAAAAGGTTTGATGAACCGCGCCCACGCATACAAGGCCGCCGTCGCCGAGAACGAGGAAAGCGGCGAGAAAGACCCGGATACAGGCATTACGATGGGCTTGTTCGGCTATCCCATCCTGATGGCAGCCGACATTTTGCTGTTCAAGGCCCATAAAATCCCGGTCGGCAAGGATCAAATCCAGCATATCGAAATGGCGCGCGACATCGCCGGACGTTTCAACCATATTTACGGCGAGCATTTTGTCTTGCCGGAAGCGGTGATCGAACAACACGGGGCGGTGTTGTCGGGGCTGGACGGGCGCAAGATGAGCAAGAGCTACAACAACACGATCCCATTGTTCGAGCCGGAAAAGAAACTGCGTAAGCTGATCAACAAGATCAAGACCAATTCCTTGGAACCGGGACAACCAAAAGAAACCGAGGGCTGCACCTTGTTCAGCATTTACCAGGCCTTCGCCAGCCCGCACGAAGCCTGCGAAATCCGCAAACGTTACGCCGAAGGCGTGGGTTGGGGCGAGATGAAGCAAGTGTTATTTGAACACATAAATGACCACATCGCCCCTGCCCGTGAACGCTACGAAGCCCTGCTGGAAGCACCCGCGCATATCGAGCGGCAACTGCAAGAAGGAGCCGAGAAAGCCCGCGCCATTTCCGTAGCGTTCATTAAGGAATTGCGGCAGGCGGTGGGAATTTCTCGCATTGGTTAAATGGGTTGTGGCTTGGATTCGGCTTTTATTTTTAGGAAAGACATATGAAATTTACTCCCTGCCAAGACCGGTGCACTTATGAAGGCAGTCACTGTGAAGGATGTGGCCGCTCGCACGAAGAAATCGCCGAGACCAAGAAATTGATCGGTGCGTTAGTTGCATTTGGTTTAAAACAAGATTATGAAAATGTAGAGGAATTTGGCCAGGTCATGGGGAAAAGCATAACCAAAAAATTGCTTAAGATACGGTCAAAATGAAACATGATGAGCAAGATGCTGCAACCGGTACCGTCATGGATTGCCGGGGGATGCCGGAAT
>DBNZ01000033.1 GCA_002299495.1 Methylococcaceae bacterium UBA659 | reverse complement strand
TGAACCCTCGCCCTATGCGGAAATTTTTGTGACAGAGGTAGTGGTTTCCCCATCAACCGCCCTGGTAACGCCGCTTGATCGCCTGCGCCAATTGATGCACCGCCATCGCGTACTGTTTGCTGTTATTGTAGCGTTTGATCACTTTAAAATTAGGGTGGACATGCCAGTATTCGTTGCCGTTGTAGGTGCTTAGCTCGATGGTGCTGGCATCATTGGCCGTATGGGTCGGGTAAGCCACGGGCTCGTTGTAGCGCCATCCGCTTTTGGAGAAATAATGCGCGACGCTGCCGATGGCATCGTCAGGGTTCCAGATGTCGCGGCGACCGTCCTGGTTAAAATCGATCGCCAACTTGCGGAAGCTGCTGGGCATAAATTGACCTAAGCCCATGGCACCCGCCCAAGATCCGACCGGTTTCCTTGGGTCAAAACCTTCTTCCCTAGCCATCAACAGGTAATTTTCCAGTTCAGATGAAAAAAACTGGCTACGCCGGTGGGTATCGAATGACAACGTGGTCAAGGCGTCAAAGATTTTGGTTTTACCGATATTCTTGCCGAAATAAGTTTCCACGCCGATGATGGCGACAATGTATTCTGGATCGACGCCGTAAGTGGCACTGGCGCGTTGGATGGCATAGGCGTGGTCTTGCCAAAATTCGGCGCCGTTGTTGATATGGGCGGTGGTGAGAAACTTATTGCGATAACGGGTCCAACTGCCTTTGCTGGCTTTGGTCGGCCCTTTGCTGGGCGCGGGCGCTTCCAGTTTAATCACATAATCCAAACGCTGGGCGGTGGAAAACAGGCCATCCAGATAGCTTTCCGAAAAACCATGTTTCCTTACCATTTTCTGGATAAAATCATTCACCGCCATGGAATACTCGTAAGTGCCGGTCACCCTATCCGCTGAGTAATAGTTTTCACCCGGATAATAGCGGCTGGGCGGATTCGGATAAGGTTTAGGCGTCACTGGCTGGATGGGCGCTACCGGTGCAATACTAGGCTGGGTGGTTGCTAAGGTTGCTGAGGGCAGAACCGTTGTCGGCTCACTGGCGCAGCCAGCCAACAAAAGAGTGAGTATTGACTGAGATAGCAGTTTGCATGTCAAATTTGCCATAGTGCCTCTTAAGATTTAGTCTCTGGATAATGCGAATAACCGATAATTTCACCCGGCAGCCAGCCAGATTGAAATTACAATTTTGGGGGAAACCTAGTAGAATGCCAAGGTTTCAAGGAAACGAAGTTGGTTTTTAATAGTAATTCATTCATCCCGCTTTTTAAAGGTCAGATCAATAGTTTTTTATTGGCGATGGTCGGAAAAGCGGTTTGGATTTTTTGGTAGCTACTAAGGTTTAAATGACGTTGCAACATCCCTGTCAACTGGATGACGGCAGCAAATGCATCATTTAACTTTTTGCTACTACCGATTTTTTTTACATGTGATGAGGTGTGAATGTGGAGCTGAGCGGCGGGCATATCATCGTTCAAAGCCTTAAAGATGAAGGCGTGGAATTCATTTTCGGTTATCCGGGCGGGGCGGTGTTGCATCTGTACGATGCCTTGTTCCAACAGGATGACATCAAGCATATTCTGGTGCGGCACGAACAAGGCGCAACCCATGCCGCCGACGGTTATGCCCGCGCCACCGGCAAACCCGGCGTGGTGTTGGTCACTTCTGGCCCCGGCGCCACCAACGCCATCACCGGTATTGCTACCGCCTACATGGATTCGATCCCGATGGTGGTGATTTCCGGCCAAGTGCCGTCGCCGGTGATTGGTAGCGATGCGTTCCAAGAGGTCGACATGATCGGCATCAGCCGCCCTTGTGTGAAGCACAATTTTTTGGTGAAGGATGTCAACCAGTTGGCCGAAACCATCAAAAAGGCCTTCTATGTGGCGACCACCGGCCGCCCCGGCCCGGTCGTGGTAGACATTCCCAAAGACATCACCGATCCTAACCTCAAGGTAGCGTACAAATACCCGAAAAAAATCAGCATGCGCTCCTACAATCCCGTGGTTTCCGGTCATAAAGGCCAGATCAAAAAAGCCGTGGAGTTGCTGCTTTCAGCGCAAAAGCCGGTGATTTATTCGGGTGGGGGCGTGGTGTTAGGCGAAGCCAGCAAGGAATTGGCTGAATTCAGTCGCTTGCTCGGTTATCCGGTCACCAATACCTTGATGGGCTTAGGCGCTTATCCGGCAACTGATAGGCAATTTCTAGGTATGCTGGGGATGCACGGCACTTACGAGGCCAATATGTCCATGCACGAGAGCGATTTGATTATCGCTGTCGGTGCCCGTTTTGATGACCGTGTCACCGGCAAACTGACCGAGTTTTGCCCTTATGCAAAGATTATCCATATCGACATCGATCCCGCCTCCATTTCCAAGACCGTAAAAGTGGACATCCCCATTGTTGGCGAAGTCAAGCCAGTGCTGGAGCAAATGATCGGTCTGATCAAAGAAGGCAAGGCCAAACCGGATAAAAAATCCTTGGAGGCTTGGTGGCGACAAATTGACCAGTGGCGTTCCCTCAACTGCTTGGATTATGACCGCGACAGCGGTTTGATTAAGCCGCAATACGTAATCGAACAGTTGTACGAAGTCACTAAAGGCCAGGCTTATGTCACCTCCGATGTCGGCCAACACCAAATGTGGGCGGCGCA
>DBNZ01000189.1:2216-9779 GCA_002299495.1 Methylococcaceae bacterium UBA659 | reverse complement strand
AGCCGTTTTTTATAGACGTGTTGGCGACAAATAAACATGGGCTTTTAGGGGCTTGGTTGTCTAAGTCAGGCTACCCGCGGTTTGGCAAGCCAAAATTTTCTAGGCTGCGTTAGGTTACGGCCTAACCCAGCCTACCACGCCTAAATCTACCACTTGGTTGATATTAGTCATTGCTTAAAGTTTTAACAGTAGTTTATAATGCCCCGCTTGAAGTGACACAAGCTTCAGGCGCGTAGCTCAGTTGGTAGAGCACCACCTTGACATGGTGGGGGTCGTTGGTTCGAGTCCAATCGCGCCTACCAGGCACCATAAAGCACTGCTGGCCAGTGCTTTTTTTGTTTCTATTCCGACCAAAACACAACCGATGCCCATAATTACGCTTCCCGATGGTTCGCGGCGTCAGTATGACCAGGCCGTGACAGTCATGGATATCGCCTCTTCGATCGGGGCGGGCTTGGCCAAAGCGACACTGGCAGGAAAAGTGAATGGCAAACTGGTCGATGCCAGCTCCTTAGTTGAAGACGACGCCAGCTTGCAAATCCTCACGGCCAAAGATGAGGAAGGCGTCGATGTGATACGCCATTCCACGGCGCATTTGCTGGCGCACGCCGTAAAGCGACTGTTCCCGGACGCCCAGGTGACTATCGGGCCGGTGATCGAGCACGGCTTTTACTATGATTTTTCGTACCATCGATCTTTTACGCCCGATGACTTGGAGGCGATAGAAGCAAAAATGCAGCAGTTGGCCACGGAAAATTTTCCGATCGTGCGCAAAGTATTGCCTAGGGATGAAGCGGTCAGTTTTTTCCAAGACCAGGGAGAGGCGTATAAGGCCGAGATCATCCAATCGATTCCGGCCAATGAAGACCTTTCCCTGTACGAACAAGGTGGTTTCACCGATTTATGCCGCGGCCCGCATGTGCCCAGTACGGGGAAGTTGTCGGCGTTCAAGTTGATGAAAATTGCCGGGGCTTATTGGCGTGGCGATTCAAAAAATGAAATGCTGCAACGAATTTATGGCACGGCTTGGGGCGATAAAAAAGCTTTGCAGGCGTATTTGCACCGCTTAGAGGAGGCCGAAAAGCGCGACCACCGCAAGCTGGCAAAAACCCTGGATTTGTTCCATACCCAGGAAGAAGCGCCGGGCATGGTGTTCTGGCATGAAAAAGGCTGGGCTATCTATCAGCAGGTGGAGCAGTACATCCGCGAAAAATTACGGCTAAACGGCTACGGGGAAATCAGAACCCCGCAAATCGTCGACCGTTCGTTATGGGAGAAATCAGGCCACTGGGATAAATTCAGCGCCGGCATGTTCACCACCCATTCGGAACACCGCGATTACGCGATCAAACCGATGAACTGCCCTTGCCATGTGCAAGTTTATAACCAAGGTCTAAAAAGCTACCGCGACTTGCCGGTTCGTTTGGCGGAATTTGGCTCCTGTCATCGCAACGAACCGTCCGGCACGTTGCATGGCTTGATGCGGGTAAGGAACTTCGTACAAGATGACGCCCACATTTTTTGTACGGAAGCACAAATCCAACAAGAAGTTTCCATCTTTATCGATTTGTTGTTTGATGTCTACAAAGATTTTGGCTTTGAAGAAGTCATCATTAAGTTATCCACCCGCCCTGAAAACCGCGTCGGAGACGACGCCGTTTGGGACAAGGCCGAAGCGTCCTTGGAATTGGCCTTGAACAACAAAAACCTCGATTGGGACTTACAACCCGGCGAAGGCGCATTTTATGGCCCGAAAATCGAATTTTCGTTAAAGGATTGCATCGGCCGGGTTTGGCAATGCGGCACCATACAAGTGGATTTTTCCATGCCTAACCGCTTGGACGCCCACTATATCGCCGAGGATGGCTCCAAACAAACGCCGGTGATGCTGCACCGAGCCATTTTAGGTTCATTGGAACGGTTCATCGGCATTTTGATTGAACAACACGCCGGCACTTTTCCGGTATGGCTGTCCCCCGTGCAAACGGTGCTACTCACCATCGCCGACCGTCATCACGGGTACGCCCTAAACTTGTTGCAACAGCTTGAACGGAAAGGCATTCGGGCAAAAATTGATTTGAGAAATGAAAAAATCGGGTTTAAAATCCGCGAGCACTCGATGCAGCGCGTACCGTACTTGCTGATTATTGGTGATAAAGAGTTAGAACAAGAAACGGTCACTGTACGCACACAAAAAGGTGAAGACTTAGGTAGTCTGGCCATCTATGAATTGATCGCCCGTTTGGGACAAGAGATTGCTGACAGAAAATAATATGCTGGGAGGATCAGGATATCGCTGCTAAAAAAGATGAGACGCGCATTAATGACCTGATTACCGCTAGGCGGGTCAGGGTTTCTAACGCGGAAGGAGAAATGTTGGGCATTATGCCGCTGGATGAAGCCAAGCAAAAGGCCTATGCTGCTGACTTAGATTTAGTGGAAATATCGCCTAATGCCGACCCACCGGTCTGTAAGATAATGAATTATGGCAAATTTCAGTTTGAGCAAAACAAAAAACTGCAACAAGCCAAGAAAAAACAGAAGCAAATCCAGGTCAAGGAAATCAAATTCCGTCCGGGTACTGAAGAGGGCGATTACCAAGTCAAGTTAAAAAGCCTAGTCAAGTTCCTGAATGACGGCGATAAGGCTAAGATCACCGTCCGTTACCGTGGACGGGAAATGGCGCACAGGGAATTGGGCATGGAACAGCTCAAGCGCATAGAAAAAGATTTGGAAGAAATAGCCATAGTCGAGCAAGTCCCGAAATTAGAAGGGCGGCAGATGGTGATGGTAATGGCTCCTAAAAAGAAAAAATAGCAACGTTTATTCGTTGCCGTTTTAGGGCTGCATAAGGATACGCAGCCCGCATCAGACGATGCCAGCACACGTCAGGGCCAAGCATTTTGCCTTGCCGTGTTGCTTTTCTCAGGGATTTTTATTTTTTATTCGGAGCAAACAAATGCCAAAAATCAAGACTAACCGCGGCGCCGCTAAGCGTTTCCGGCGCACCGGCAATGGCGGGTTTAAATGCGGGCAATCCCATCGCCGCCACATTTTGACCAAAAAATCCACCAAACGGAAAAGACAGTTACGCAGCCCTAAGGCCGTGCATCCATCGGATGTGCGTATGGCGGAACGCATGATGCCTTATAGCTGACAGGAGACTTAAGCGATGTCCAGAGTTAAACGTGGCGTGACTGCCAGAGCCAGACATAAAAAAATCCTGAAACTAGCCAAAGGTTATTACGGCGCCCGCAGCCGGGTATATCGGGTAGCCAAACAAGCGGTGATCAAGGCCGGCCAATATGCCTACCGTGACCGCAGGCAACGCAAACGCCAATTCCGAGCCTTGTGGATTGTCCGTATCAATGCGGCGGCGCGTTTGTATGGCATTTCCTACAGCCGCTTGATCAACGGCTTGAGTAATGCCCATGTGGCGATAGACCGCAAAGTCTTAGCAGACATCGCTGTGCGTGACATTGCCGCGTTCGGCAAAATCGCCGAGCTGGCCAAGGCGAATGTCAGCCCCGTGCAGTGACCTGATTTAAAACCACTGCTTTGGCCGCACAGGCCGGAGTCAGTGGTGCCAAAATACCCATTATCTAGCCCCCCTTCAACTAACTAGCGAGCTTACGCTGTGTCCGCTACCCTAGAAGAAATTCTCGCGCAAAGCTTGGCAGAACTTGCCTCAGCAGCAGACCTTAACCGCCTGGATCAAATCCGTGTCCATTATTTGGGCAAAAAAGGTCTGTTCACCGAACAGATGAAAACCTTAGGTGCCTTGCCGCCGGAGCAACGTAAACTGGCAGGCCAAGCCATCAACCAAGCCAAAGACCGTTTCCAGGAACGGCTTGAACATCAAAAAACAGCCCTAGAGGCGGCAGCGCTGGCGGCAAGATTAGCCAGTGAAAGCATAGATGTCACCTTGCCGGGACGGAACCCATCCGTCGGCGGCTTGCATCCGGTCACGACCACCTTAAGGCGCATCGGCAAAATTTTTGGCGGCGTAGGTTTTAAGGTAGTCGAAGGCCCCGAGATCGAAGACGATTACCATAATTTCACCGCCCTCAACATCCCAGCGCACCACCCTGCCCGCGCCATGCACGACACCTTTTACTTTGATGCCCATACCGTGCTCCGCACCCATACCTCGCCGGTGCAAATCAGGGTGATGACATCGGAAACGCCGCCGCTAAAAGTCATCGCCCCGGGCCGGGTCTACCGTTGCGATTCCGATCTAACCCATACGCCCATGTTCCATCAGGTGGAAGGTTTCTTAGTCGACACCGATGTCAGTTTTGCCGATTTGAAAGGCGTAGTTTATGAATTCCTAAGCGCATTCTTTGAAAAAGACATCCGGGTGCGTTTCCGTCCTTCTTATTTCCCTTTCACCGAACCATCGGCCGAGGTGGATATTGAGTGCGTAATTTGCGGCGGCGAAGGTTGCCGTGTCTGCAAACAAACCGGCTGGCTGGAAGTGATGGGTTGCGGCATGATTCATCCTGAAGTGTTCAAATCCGTCAATATTGACGGTGAACGTTATACCGGCTTCGCTTTCGGCATGGGGGTCGAACGCTTAGCGATGTTACGTTACGGTATCAACGACCTCAGGCTGTTTTTTGAAAATGACCTTAAATTCTTAGCCCAATTTAACTAAGCGGGAACCTTTACAGCATGCAAATTAGTGAAGCCTGGTTAAGGGAATACGCCAATCCTGCGATCAGCACGGAACAGCTGGTCGAGCAACTGACGATGGCGGGTTTAGAAGTCGATTCGGTGCGACCCGTGGCGGCCGAATTTTCGGGCGTGGTGATCGGTGAAGTGTTGGCGCTGGAGCAACATCCTGACGCCGACCGACTGCGGGTCTGCCAAGTTGCCGTCGGAGCAACTGAACCGCTGCAAATCGTTTGTGGCGCCAGCAACGTGCGGGTCGGTCTAAAAATCCCTGCGGCCTTGATCGGGGCGGTGCTGCCGGGGGATTTTAAGATCAAAAAATCCAAGCTGCGCGGCGTGGCATCTTTCGGCATGTTGTGTTCGGAAAAAGAGCTTGGCATGGCCGCTGAATCCCAAGGCTTGATGGAGCTGCCCAACGACGCCCCAGTCGGGACCAATATCCGCGAATACTTATCGCTAGACGACACCATCATCGAAGTCGACTTGACCCCCAACCGCGCCGATTGTTTAAGCGTGACAGGTTTGGCGCGTGAAATCGCGGCGCTGAACGGGATGGCTTTTGACACCCCGCAACTAGCGCCGGTATCGGTCAACCAACAACAGACATTGCCGATACACGTCTTAGAACCCCAAGCCTGCCCTAACTACCTAGGGCGGATCATCTCCGGCGTCACCGCCACGGCGCAAACCCCCTTGTGGATGCAAGAACGCCTACGCCGTTCCGGCTTAAGAAGCTTAGGGCCGCTAATCGACGTCACCCACTATGTTTTGTTGGAATTAGGCCAACCCTTGCATGCCTTTGACGCAGACAAACTGCAAGGTGGCATTCAAGTCCGTTATGCACGGCAAGACGAACCCATCTCCTTATTAAACGGCCAGACCATCAAACTAGATAGCGACAGCTTAATCATTAGCGACCATACCCAAGCCCTGGCATTGGCCGGAGTCATGGGCGGCAATGACTCCGCAGTCAGCGACGCCACCACCAATATCTTTTTAGAATGTGCGTTTTTTAGCCCGGAAGCCATCGCCGGCCAAGCCCGCCGTTATGGTTTGCATACCGACGCATCCCACCGTTTTGAACGTGGCGTTGACCCGACCCTACAACAACGCGCCATCGAACGCGCCAGCCAATGGATTTTGGCTATTGCAGGAGGGGAATCAGGGCCAATCATCCAGGTGACCGATGCTGCGGCATTGCCAAAACGCCCGCCCGTTATGCTACGCAAACAGCGACTAGAAAAATTATTGGGCATCACTTTAACGGACGCACAAATCACCGGCATATTCCATCGCCTAGGAATGGCGGTGGAAACCGTAGCCGACGGCTGGTTCATCACGCCACCCAGCCGCCGTTTCGACATTGCCATTGAAGCGGACTTGATCGAAGAACTGGCCCGCATTTATGGCTACAACAACCTGCCCAGCAACCGGCCGCTGATGCGTGGCGAATTGGCGCAAGCCTTTGAAACCACGATGGACATCGAACGGCTAAAAGACCTGCTGGTCGACCGGGGCTATCGTGAAGCCATCACCTACAGTTTTATCGACGCCGACATCCAGGCCATGGTGGCGCCTAACGATAAATTTTTACGGCTGCAAAACCCGATTTCCTCGGAATTGTCCATCATGCGCACCACCTTATGGTGTGGTCTGATAAAAGCTGCCCTGCACAACACCCACCGCCAACAACGACGCTTGCGCTTGTTTGAAACCGGCCTACGCTTCGTCAACATCGACGGCCAAACCCGCCAAGAAAAAATGCTGGCCGGATTAATGTTAGGCAGCGTATACGACGAGCAATGGGGAGAAAAAAACCGCAACGCTGATTTTTTCGACCTCAAGGCCGATGTTGAATCCCTGTTTAAAATGACCGGATGCAGCGTCCAATTTGCCAAAATCGAACACCCCGCCTTGCATCCCGGGCAAGCGGCAAAAATCCTTGCAGAATCCGGTGACCACATCGGCTGCCTAGGCATGTTACACCCCACTTTAGAAAAACAATTAGGTTTTGAAAGCCAAGTTTTTTTATTTGAACTCAGCCAAGAATTATTATTGGCCAAACGAAAACCAGCGTTCAAACCCTTGTCAAAATTCCCCTCGGTGCGCCGCGACTTAGCCTTGTTGGTGAAAGAAGACATCACCGCCGGCGACATCATCGCTACGGTGCAAGGCATCGATGAAACCTTATTGAGAGAAGTGGCCATTTTTGACGTTTATCGCGGCAAAGGTGTGGAAGCAGGTTATAAAAGCGTCGCCTTAAGCCTGATGTTACAAAACGATCAGCAAACGCTTACAGATACTGAAATTGATGCTATAGTAAACAACGTGTTACAAACATTGACCAAAAGAATTAGTGCAAAATTGAGGGATTGATATGGCATTGACCAAAGCGGACTTCGCAGAAGGACTTTATGATGAACTAGGCTTGAACAAACGTGAAGCCAAAGATATGGTCGAACTTTTTTTTGAGGAAATCAAAAGTTCTTTGGAGCAAGGGCAACAAGTGAAAATTTCCGGATTCGGCAAATTTGAATTGCGGGACAAAAGCGGCCGTCCTGGCCGAAACCCAAAAACCGGGGAAGAAATCCCCATCACCGCCAGACGGGTGGTCACGTTCCGTTCCGGCCAAAAACTCAAGGCCCGGGTAGAATCTTATGCGGGAACCGAGCAATAACCACGAACTCCCGACCATTCCGGACAAACGCTGCTTCACGATTGGTGAAGTCAGCGAACTTTGTTTTCTGAAACCCCATGTCTTACGAGGAACTTGCAAAGCTATCGTGCAACCATCGAACAAAATTATTTTTGACGCTCTCTGAGTCTGTTTTTTTCAGCCGATAGCTCTATTTCCGCTCAGTCACTGGAAATGTCGTCGTTTTTACAAAA
>DBNZ01000189.1:0-1889 GCA_002299495.1 Methylococcaceae bacterium UBA659 | reverse complement strand
GCATGGCTGTCTCTGTGAGTCATGAAAATCGAATGGCACATGACCTCTGCGTGTCCGCGCGCACCAACCACCCGTCCACCCAAATCATCTTTCCAACCAGCGTTACGCGTTCACTACTCATTTTGGCTAAAGGAATGGCGACCTGGCTATCGTGAGTAGATGCTGACGTTAATATCGCACTCATGGGGATGCCGCGTCGGCATGTTATAAACCATTTTAGCCATTTATGCCCTTTAGGGTACAAACGCTCTGGCGAAGGCCGTAGGGTCTTGAGCGGGGCGACCCGGAAAGCCCCGGCCGGAATAGATGAATTTTTCGATCCGCATTATTTCTAAGGCGCTCACCCATTCTGGTTGCTTCGCTGTCAGAGGGCCTGGTTCTCCTGTCAGTCAGGGAAATAAAGGGCTTTGTGTATTCAGCCAGTATTGTGAGAATGTCACTCGCAGCTTGTTCATGTCTTTGATAAAATTGGGTTTTTGGCGCTTCTGTTTTATCATTTTGGGGCAGGTTATGTTCTTTTTTTGGCCGCTCTGGCTACTAATTCAACGCGCTTGAGGAACTTGCTATCCATTCCATCTCTGTATAAAAAAGCCAAGCACAACTAACAAAATCTACCCATTGAAAAAAACTATGAATCTGAGGACTCCCAAATGGTTTCCAGTTTGTCTGATTTAAGCTGACTAGCCGGTGTTACGGTAAGCCTTCCCCATGGAATCTTGCCTAAAAACCAGAGACGCCAAAACCAGAGCGACGTATTAGGTTGGCTGTTTAGCAATGTCTGAAATGATTCCAGCGCACCAATCTCAACGCCAAGAGCAGCTAAGTAGGTTTCATAGACGAACTTAGAACAAAAGTGCCGAGAAGATGAGAAATGAAAGCCAAGATGATAAAGCTTGCCCATACGGGCATCGCATTCTTTGCGAAGTAATTTGACTTGATCGGCAGAAAGCCCGCCGCGTATCCGGCGCACCAGCAACCAACCTTTATCCGAGCGTGAGATAAAATTAGCTATTGGCGTATACCGAACTGTGGGGACAGCACTTTCAGCTACCAGCCAACCAGAATCGGGATCATAGAACGCAATGCCGACATGTGAGGCTGGTGATCCAGTCACTTGAGCCACCCGGCGATACAGAAAATTGGGAATTCGGGTAAAAAGAATATCACCGGATTCGAGTACGTTCTCAACTTGATGCAACGGCATAATTATCTCCAGATAGTGTCAAAAGCTAAGAGGCACACCACTCACGGACGGTGAGCGCAGCCCCAAAGCTGGGAAAATTACAAAACTTTAAAACCGCCAATGGGCGGTGCGTCCCTTTGTGCGCCCTGCTAGCAAAATAACCGCCGCGGTCGGCAGGCGTTAAAAAGAAACCGTCCAAGATTTGCGGTAAAGTGGCTTTCCCGCGCCGCCGCAGACCGACAGGCCAACGCTGTATTTGCCCCCGCATGTTATTGATCCGGCCTTATTCCGTATTAACCTCCGTTCGCCTTGAGCGGGTCGCAAGACGCATGTGCTGCGACTGGCTCAGCACCAACGGTTCAAACTTTAACGGGGCCGGATATAGAAGTGGCAGCTTTTAAAACACGTTCTAAGGCCTTGCCAGGCAACTGGCGCGAGGAACACCTGTTCGCACTCAAGCAAGCGTGGGTCTTGTACGACGCTTATGCCGGGCAACTGGGCGACTGTGACCGGAAAATCCAAAAATGCACCTCATTTTGACTTGCGTAGTCATTTAAGGCATTGTTAATTTTAGATAGCTTTAATATTTTTTAGCCTTAGTATTCAATTAGATAAAAATCAAAAACGCTACATATTTAACAATACATCATTTAATTTAACCTGATTAGCAAGATGCTTCAGCCGGCACCGTCATACTGGCCCCGGC
>DBNZ01000001.1:45004-47781 GCA_002299495.1 Methylococcaceae bacterium UBA659 | reverse complement strand
ATGCCATCATGAGCCGGTAGCGGTGCGGGCTGCTCTGGCCACCTAGCACGACACCAATCAATCTGCTGCCATTCCGGGATGCGGTGGACATCAAGTTATAACCCGAACCACAGGTGAAACCGGTTTTCATGCCCTCGGCACCGGGGTAATTATTGGTGAATTTGTTGATGGCGGGTAGCTCGGTGCCCCGAAAATAAAAGCCGTGGGCGCCAAAATAGCCGTAAAACTCGGGAAAATCCCGCATCACCCGCCAAGCCAACAAAGCTAAGTCCCGCGCCGTGCTGACTTGCCAGGGGTGGGGCAGGCCGCTGGCATTCATAAAGTGGCTGTCGTACATGCCCAAGTTATGGGCTTGGGCTGTCATTCTGGCGGCAAAATTTTCTTCATTCCCGCCGATATATTCGGCTAAAGCGACTGCGGCATCATTGGCTGAGCGGGTGATTAGGGCAAGAACGGCCTCTTGCACGGAAATATATTCGCCTGTACGCAGGCCTAATTTACTGGTGGGTTGGCGTGCCGCATGTTGCGAAACCCTAATGGCGTCATGCAGATGGATTTGCTGATGCTTTAAGGCATTGAAAGCCATGTACAAGGTCATGACTTTGGTCAATGAGGCGGGGTACCAGGCATGGTTGGCGTCGGTTTCGAGCAAAACTTTACCCGTGCTGGCATCGACTAAAATGGAGGCATGGCCGCCTAGTCCGGTGGTCGGAAAACCTATCAAACTGAGCGGAATTAGGAGCAGCAAGAGTAGTTTTGTTTTTCTCATGAAAGCTGTGCTGGATGGTGTTTTAGCTATTTTTCAATAACTTGTCTTGGATATGGGTAAATAAAACGCCATCATTCTACCAAAATGCGTACCCAGTTAAAGCATTGTTGCAATACTTTGGTTTAGTCAAAGGCATTTTGTCGGCACTCATAGGGTGGCCCGCCTTGGCAAAGCCCCCAATATTTTCCAAAATTTTCTTCATCGCTAGGTTTCCAGTCTTCAGAAAACGCCTCAAACGCGACGCCGGAATAGTTTTTCTCAGCCAGCTTCTTAAAGGTTTGCCGTATCACTAAGGCTTGGTTTTCGGGGCTGGCGATACCGCATTGCTCTCCGGTATGCTGGTTGGCTACCTTGCCTTTAGGGCCTTTAGGGCCGCTAGGCCAGCCGAACTCGGTAACAATAATTTCCTTGTCAGGATTGGCCTTTTGCACTTGCTGCAAGCGGGCGGCAATAAAATCGGCGGCTTGGCCGGCGCTAATGCACGTGTAAAGACCGGAAAAGCGGTTTTCCCACCAAGGATGCACATTAATGCCTATCCAATCGACTTGCTTGGAAAAACTGGTTGGCTCACATTTAGGGTCGCGGTTGCACCATTCCCACCAAATGTCGATGGTGGTGACCGGTTGCTTGATCTTAGCTTCACGCATGGCTTGGATGCAGCGGCTGATTTCACCGTCAAAAGCGTAACCGTGGCGGGTGCGTACTTCGGAACCGCAGCTGAGTTTGATAAGGGTGTCGGGAAAAGCCCGGGCAGCGTTGATGCCTGCGGTGATGGATTGGGAATTGATGGCGGTGTCTTTGTCCAGCCAGATGATCGCAATGACTTTTAATTGTCTGGACTTGGCGGCGCTGAAAACATAATCTAAACCGTTGATGACGCCGTAGGTCATAATGCAGCGGAAAGGAGTTTGTTCAATCAGTCTGTCAAGTAGCGTGTCGATCAGTTCTTTTGCAGGTTGGGCGCCATAATCGGGACTGAGTTGGCCGACGTAGGGGCTAAAGGCTACGCATTGCAAAATGTCCCGGCTAGGACGGCCACTTGACTGGGGAGGGGGGGTTATAGGGGCGGGTTGGGCTAAAGCGGGAATTAGCGTCAACAGCAACAACGCGGATATTAGCTGGCAAAGTTTCATGGTTTTCGGCAGGCGTTGGCAATGAAAGGGAATCATCATAAGTGATTTTATTGATACAGGGGTTAAATTTATGACGGGCGGGCTTGTCAGGTGACATTCCAGCTTTTTGATGCCAGCCCTTCAAGGTAAAATGTTTGGTGCTGGATGCTGTCAACCTACCCATTAGCCTATGACTGATTCGAAAACCAGCGGCGACCTCTATTAACCACCACCTTAATCTACAGATCCTATTATGAATAAATACATATTTTTGGCTTTTTGCTTATTCCTTTCCAACGCTGCCTCCGCCCGGACTGACCATTACTACTTACGCGATGGCAACCATGTCCGCCATCTGAAAATTTCTCAAGTCGATGGCAAGATTAACGTTTCGGCAGATGTTGATTTTGAACCCAACGCCAACGAAAAAGACAGCTACCCCTGCTCTGCGGAAATTTCTGGTGAGGCTAAAAGTGAGGCAGAAAATGTCATTGTGTTAAAAAAACAGGCGGAAAGCGAGGCCAGTTACTGTGAATTGACCATTGAGTTAAGCGCCAATGGCGCAAACGTGAAACAGTCGGAAGGTTGTGATAATTTTGTAGCGGGTATTTGTAAGTTTGCCACCGACGGTAAAGAGTTGGTAAAAATTAAATAAGCTGCGTCTTTGCGGGCAGGGCGTTAGTCTTGTCCGCCATGCCGAAGGCCAGTTTTCGTGAACCTTTAGGAGCATACTATGAACGCCGCAGCCGAAGAGATATGGGCGATTTTGCGCGCAGTCGCGGCAGCGCAAAAAGAAGCCGACCGCCGGATGCAGGAACGGATGCAAGAAGCCGACCGCCAGAGGCAAGAAACCGACCGCCAGATGCAGGAACGGATGCAAGAAGCCGACCGCCGGA